>NZ_PNCV01000099.1:0-798 GCF_005886925.1 Pseudoalteromonas sp. S3260 | reverse complement strand
GAATAGGGTTAATAACTTAAACCTTGATGATCGTCAATTGATCTAAGTAATTAAGTCACTGTGTGCTGACTGACGTTGATTTCTTCATGGCCAATAACGTCATACCCTGATAATAGCCAATGTAATTGTTGCTCATTCAGTGTCATGGTGTCACGTTTAAGCTTAGGCCATTTAAACCTGTGCTTATCAAGTCGCTTGTACCACAATGCAAAGCCTGTCTTATCCCAATAGAGAAGCTTTAACTTGTCGCGCTTTTTATTACAAAACACAAACAGCGCGCCCGATAGCACGGGTAATTCAAGCTCACATTCCACCAACGCCGCAAGGCCATTGATGGATTTACGAAAGTCCACATGCTCAGCACATAAGTACACCTCGGGCGGATTAACAAACATATTCATGCTGATAGACCTTTAATAATTGAGACGATAGCAACACAGTTAAGTGTTGTGGGTAATGTCAGTTGGCCAGTGCGCGTATTAAAGTTAATCGTTGGTTGCTCAGTGATACTGACGTGTGTGCGTTGGGTTTGTTGCTCAACTCGGACAAATTGAGGTGATGCACCTGAAGATTTCACCTGTTGCATGCTTTTATATTTATAAAACGAGCTGATAGATACTTGATGGTGTTTGCAAAACGCTTCATTCGTTCCAGTAAATGATGAGCGAAGCGCTAGGATTTCTAGCCAACGTTTAGGGATGGGTGAATTCATAATGACCTCCAATAAAAAGTTGAAGGTATTTTCAAATACAAAAAATGGTGTTGCTAGGTGTGGTTGGCCGGACGCTTACAATTGTT
>NZ_PNCV01000098.1:0-1542 GCF_005886925.1 Pseudoalteromonas sp. S3260 | reverse complement strand
ATAACAAGTTGTGTAAAACTTAAATAGTTTTGTCATAAAAGAGACAAAATAAAATGTAATCTTCTATTTACAACTGTATTAAAAAAGCCAAAATCATCAAAAAAAGGAAATTTAACTTATTAGGGTCTGTTGACCTTTGCGGATTAATATTTGTTCAAACTAGGGGCAATTTAATCGCGGCGCGAGGTTTGTAACCTAGTGGGCTAAGTAAAAACCGAGCAACAAAGAGTAAATCGCCCCTAGGCAGAACCCTTCGGGCAGCGCCTGTTTGGCATTGATGCTGCGTTATCGCCTATTTATGGGGAATAACCACACCACATAGGCTCTGCCTTGCCTAAATACCAAACAGACTGCGGCAAATTTAACCTTGAAAAATCAACAGACCCTAATATAAATGAAAAAATAAAAAGCTAAATGTTAATAATTAAAAGGGAGGTTGTTTGCTATGTATAAAATAGGCATCACAAAATGGTATGTATTGACCGAAAGCGTTATCCATTACACCGTCGGTCGAAAAGGAATACGACAATTTACATTTTAGCGATTTGAATCACTAAGCGGCGGTTTTTATCACGGCCTAAAATATTGTCATTAGTATCTACAAAGCGTTTTTCACCAAAGCCTTCAGTAACCACTTTAGCTTCATCAACGCCTAAGCCAACCATGTAATCTTTAATCTCCTTAGCACGCTTTCTTGATAAATCGAGGTTATTCCAACGACCGCCATAACTATCGGTGTACGATGCAATACTAATTGATTCTATACTCGGGTCGTTTTTTAAATACTCAGCAATTTTATCAAGGCGTTGTTGCGATGACTTAGTTAACTTACTGCTATTAGATTCATAATTCATTATAGTGAACGAAATATCTTCAAAATTGTATGGCAGCAATTCGTCTCGGCATTGTAAAAACGCCCAATACGCTTGCTTAAAATTAACATTAGACATACCCACGGCAATTTTATCGGCACTATTTTGCCAGTCCTGGTAGTAAAAAGTAGGTTGGTTCCCTTTTTCAAGCTCAGTCAGCATTTCCCATGCTGTTTTATTACCTAATTCACCATCAAACTTTTTAAGTAATTTCATATCAGCAATATCACGGGCAGGGCGGCCTGCTCGCCAGCTAGGTGGTACCGCTTTTAAACCGGCAATCGCGTAATTTTCTGGGCGCACCACCATGTCTAAATTAAAAGTGAGATCTTTGTTTTTACTTGCTGATGCTTTAAAAACAGCTTCACCATAGTAGGGAACTTCATGATTTAATTGGCATTGCAAGCGAGTTGTTTTAACCAAGTTCCAATTTGAATTATCTTGGTTAGCCGTGTACTGGCGCATTGCTGCAGTTGTATTCAAACTATATAGCACACTACTAATGCCTAGGCTAATAAATAACAACTTACACTTCATCGAGAATTCTCCAGTTATCTAGCTCTGCCAAAAAAGTGACAAAAACCGTAAAATATTACGCAACAGCAAATAATTCAGCGCAAACGCTAGGGTCTGTTGACCTTTCAAGGTCAAATTTGCAGCAGCCTGTTTG
>NZ_PNCV01000097.1:0-17480 GCF_005886925.1 Pseudoalteromonas sp. S3260 | reverse complement strand
ACCGAGCAACAAAGAGTAAATCGCCCCTAGGCAGAACCCTTCGGGCAGCGCCTGTTTGGGATTGATGCTGCGTTATCGCCTATTTATGGGGAATAATCACACCACATAGGCTCCGCCTTGCCTAAATACCAAACAGACTGCTGCAAATTTAACCTTAAAAGGTCAACAGACCCTAATGGTTTTTATTAATTTGAGCAGTAATTAAAATGGCATTTATTATCTTTATTTTATTAAAAGTTAATAACACTCTGTTTGCTAAGGCTGCGCACCTTACGTAAGTTAAAAGCGATACACAAGCCACCGGTGTAAAACTTTAATCGTAATTTGGCCGTTGGTGTGGCATAAAAATATAGTAACTAACTCAATTTAAATAACTATTCTATGTAGCTTATGCTTTAAGCATGCATTATTGTTTGTGTACAGTAACCTGAACTCAGGTTAAGTACTAAAAAATTAGTCTCAGTGTTAAAGGAAATAAAATGCAATTATCACCCTCAGTATGTATTGAGCGTACACATAGCGGTTTGGAATTTATTAGTATTAATAGTCGCCAATGTAAGGCGAAAATATTTTTACAAGGTGGGCAAATAACTGAGTTTACACCCAAAGGTAAATTGCCACTATTGTGGGTGTCTGGGGATGAAACCTTTAGTGAAGGGAAGGGCATTCGTGGCGGTATTCCTATTTGCTGGCCTTGGTTTGGTCAACATGAAAATAAAGACTTTCCAGCACATGGTTTTGCGCGCACGCACGTATGGCAAGCCGATGAAGTGCATGAAACCGAGAACGAGATTACTGTTAGCCTAAAATTACCAATGAAGCAGATAGATTCTACCTTTTGGCCTCATCAATCTTCTTTAAGGGTTGAGTTTATTTTATCTGAGCAGTTAGAGGTGCGTTTAACCACCTGTAATTTAGGTAACACCCCATTTAGTTATACACAGGCGCTGCATACTTACTTTCCAACTGATGATATTAATAATACTCGCGTAACAGGGCTGCAAGGAGCGCAATACATAGAATTTGGCCAAGGGCCGTATCAGCAAAGTGATGTGGTTGGTTTTACCCGTGAAACCGATATGGTTTATACCCAAGCCGTGGCTGTGCAAACCATTGAAACTCCTCAAGGGATGATCAGCGTTAGCAGAGAAAACTCGCGCTCGTGCGTGTTATGGAATCCATGGATTGAAAAATCAAAGCGACTATCAAATTTTGCCGATGATGATTATAAAAGCATGTTATGCCTAGAGGCTGCGAATGTACTTGAAGATGCGGTTACGCTTGAGCCAAAACAAAGTCATACCCTAGTAACAACAATTAAGTGGCTTGGCTAAGCCTACCATACGCGTAATGGAGCAAAGTGTGTTTACTAATCAACAAATAACCGACCTACCGCAACATAAAAGCATAGTGTTTGAGCCGCTTGCGGACAAAGCATTGTTGCATGCACAATTGAATTGGTTGTTATTTTTCATTCCTTTTTGCTTAGTACTAGCGGCTGTTTGCTATTTTAATACAGACTTTGCTGCTATGGCGCAAGGTTACTTATTGGTTGCTGTTCCGCTATTAATTTTACTGTGTACGTTATATAGCGTGTTTAGCATAAAATTACAGGGCAGCGCGTTGCGTACCCACGATATTGCTTTTAAAAAAGGCATTATTTGGCAGCAGGTGACAATTTTACCGTTAGCGCGTGTGCAGCATATTGAAATACACCGTGGGCCCATAGAGCGAAAGCTTGGTTTAGCCAGTTTAAGACTTTATAGCGCCGGCGGTATGAGTGCCGATTTACAAATTAGCGGCCTGACCCACGAAAAATGCAAAAATATTCGTCAGTTTGTACAAAGCTATCGCCACGATGAAACCGCAAGCGAGGCAGCTGCCAGTGAATGTTGATGCTGCGCAAATAACGTCACCTTCACTTAATTGGCAAAAAGTGTCGCCTTGGGCGCTGGCTTATTTTGTAATGCATTTTAGTGTGCGCTTCATAAAAGACGGCTTATTTAATTTACTGCCCGTGTTGGTGGTATTTGTTACCCAAGTAGAAAATAAACTATTTTGGGGGCAAGTTGGGCTCGCGGTTGCTTTGACTTCATTGCTTGCCTATTGTTTTTTGTATTACCGTAGTTTTCGTTTTTGTATTACTGACGAGCATGAAATTTTACTAAATAAAGGCGTATTTAAAAAAGAGCGACTCACCTTAAAATTTTCTCGAGTGCAAAACGTAAATATAGCGGAGCCATTTTACTTCACCCCCATAGGGTTAGTTAATTGTATTTTTGATGCGGCAGGCAGTGTGGCTCAAGAAGCTGTTTTGCCAGGGGTAACTAAAGATTACGCGCAACAAATGCGTAAACGAGTGTTTGACTATAAAGCGCAGCAGCAACCATCAGTAGAGCTCGCTGATACAGCGCAGTCTCATATTGAAGAGCAGAGCGAAAATAGTTTAGTTATCACAAATAAAGAAATAGCTAAGTTTGGTTTAATGTCGAACATGGCCATTTTAGCGCTTGCCGCTATTGCCCCTTTTATGAATGTGGCCATCGACTTTTTAGAGCAGCAGTTTATAACAAAAATAGAGGGTTATTATCAGCAAGAGCTCGGTATGATGGCTAATGCAGCTGTGTTTGCGGTTATTACTTTAATTATTATGTTGGTATTTATTGCGGTGTTTTTATCGGTGACTATGTCGCTCATTCGTTTTTATAACTATCAGCTTTACTTTAAAAATAATAAATTCAAACGTATTGCAGGGCTGTTAGAGCGTCATCAACTATCAATTAGTTTAGACAAAGTACAGTCAATCGTTATTAAGCAAAACCTAGTTGCCAGGCTATTAAAACGCTTTACTGTGGAGTGTTTGCAAGCCAGTAGCGGCGGTGCTGCAAGCATGGCGAAAAAGAATAAACAAACCTTAGTGCTGCCTGTGCTCACGCAGGAGCAAGTTGATAATGTGTGTCAGTGGATTTATCCGTGGTTTGACAGTAAAAAGCTGGCATTCAATGCGGTAGAAAGGCCGTTGTTATATAAAAACACGGTGTTTTATGCTTTGCTACCGAGCGTTGCTTCTGGTTTTTTTATTAGCTTTATGCAACTTAATATATTAATTCCGTTAGCGTTATTTTTGGTATTAGCCGCGTTAGTGTTTTTATCTTATAAACGTTATGGGTATTACCTTCATCAACAAGATGGGCGTTTTTATATGGTGGTACGCAAAGGTATGATTGGCGTGCATTACCGGGTCTTTGAGCTGTACAAAGCACAAAGCGCTCGCAGTGTGAGCACCTTTTTTATGCGTCGTTCTGGCTTAAAAAGCCTGTATATACAACTTGCTGCAGGCGGTGCGTACGTCCCATATTTAAAACAGCAAGATGCTGACTTTATTATAGATTTTACACTTATGCAGGCTGAGTCAGACTCCCGTAGTTGGATGTAACTTCCTTTGTTCAAAACTCAGATTAAATAATAAAGCGGGTGTAAATACACATTTGCACATGCTTTATTACACTTTTTTACTGCCCGTTTTTTCCATTTGATAATACTCTAAGCATTATCAAATGTACTATTTAAGGGATTATTGTGAAAAAGTCACTCATTGCATCAGCCTTATTATTGGCTGCACCTAGCTTTGCTGCTGATTGGCAAACCATTCATACCGAGCATTTTAATGTTCACTTTAGTAGTGAGCATACTGATTTTGCTAAATCGACTGCTGTGGAGCTGGAAATTGTTCGCACTAAAGTGCTTGAGCAACAAAACCGTGCGCTTGATAAAATCGTCGATGTGGTGGTGTTTGACCCTCTAAATGCAGCGAATGGCTTTGCCTTACCAACCTCTAATAATCCTGTTATGGCGCTTTTTACTACGCCACCGCAGTCGGATACCGTGATATCAAATTCATCGGGTTGGCAGCAATTGTTGGTGCTGCACGAATACATTCATTTAGTCCATTTAGCGCAGCCAACCCGTAACGACTGGCAGCAAAAGATTCGCGGTGTATGGGATATATACGATTTAACCTATGATGATACACCGCGCTGGGTAGCCGAAGGATACGCCACTTTAATCGAATCAAAAATGACAGGTCGAGGGCGCTTATTTGATAACTATGCTGAGGCAATACTCGGGGAGTTTGCTCAGCAAGGAGCGCTTCCCACCTATGGGCAACTAAATAGTGATGAAGGCTTTATGGCGGGCTCCATGGCGTATTTAATGGGAAGTCGTTTTTTATACTGGCTAGAGCAAAATTACTCAGAGCAGCTACTCGATAATGTATGGGTTCGTATGCGAGCAGTGAAATCACGAGATTTTGACGACGCATTTTCTGGTGTATTCGGGCAAAGCGCTGCAAGGTTATATCGTCGATTTATTGCAGAGTATACCTATAAAGCGATGCAACAAGAGCAAACCGAATCACCACTTAATAGCAAGCTTTGGTTAGAACTTGATTTATACGCTAGCAACCCCGCTCTTTCAAATGATGGTAGCAAAATTGCGATAGTTGAACGTGATGAAAAGAGTAAAACAACACTAATAATTTACAGTACAGAAGACAACACCAAAGCACGAGATAAGTTTACTAAGGTGCAAAAGGAGCTCCTAGAGAACGATAAGCAAGATGTTCCTGATACCCCGCCAATCGTGTTTAAGCGCGAACAAAAACAAATATTAAATCAAATAAATCGAGCAGGTATTGCCAATCCGCAGTGGGTAGGCAATAACACTCTTTATTTTAATGCCTACAGTATTGAGGAGTCGGGAACTTATAACAAAGTGTCTGACATTTTTAGCTATAACATAGATACTGGCAACGTCGAACAACTCACTGAACTGGCTGGTATTCGTCGTTTTAGTGTTACCCGCGATGGTGAAACACTTTACGGTGAGCAAATAAGAGCTGGGTATTCTGAATTAGTAAAAGTCGATTTTAATACACAAACAATCACGCCACTTTTTACCAAGAGCTTAAAAACGACGTATGATTACCCGACCCTAAGCCCCGATGAAACAAAATTAGCTTATTTATCAGCGTCATTAAACGAAAATTGGCAATTGTATATACAAGGTTTAAGCGGTGATGCCAGGCAGTCAATCCCAATGCCTAACGGGTATCAATACTTAAGCCAACCGAGTTTTAGTCAAAATGGGGAGTCTATCTATTTTGTAGCGGGTCTAAATAATGCCACTGATATTTATAATTACCATATAAAAAATAACACCCTCACCCGCTTAACTAACGGCCAAGAAGCGCTCGCATACCCGATTGAGGCTGAAGATGGCTCACTACTTTATTTCTCTATTAATGCCGATGGTCCTGATGTAAAAAGGCTAACAATTGCAAAAAATCGCGCAGCCGTGACGGATCTCGCTGTAGCCAGTGAAGCTCCATTGTTGATGGTAAATGCGCATACGCTTCCTGCGGCAAAAATTTATACCCATGAGGTAGGAGAACAAAGGGATTATGCTGTGCTAGATCAGCAAGCGACGTTTGCCTTGGGATCTCAGTATTATTCAGCGTCAACCAGTTTGCTAAGCGTAGGTATAAAAAGTAGCGACCTATTAAAGCAACTTGATTTACAAGCGGGTTATAACATTGATTTGCATGACGGTGCATTAAATGGCGGCTTTATACAAGCAAAATACAATGCGCTGAATACAAAGTTTAAGCTTGCGCTATTTGATTATAATTTGGATACATCACATCAATATCAACCTAGCTTAAACGTCGATATTGACGCCCGAGGTGGCTTTGCTGCAATAAGCCACCCATTGAAATTTGGTCAATTACAGTTAACCCCAGAACTTGCTTATAACTATACAGATTATAAAAATGGTCATAAAAATTGGACACGGTTGAGTATTGCTCAAAGCTGGCAACATGACCGCCAAGCATTTGCCATAGGGCAGAGTATTTATGCCAGTATTTATGATGGGCGGAATCACAGCAGTCATTGGCAAGGTTATGACTTGGCAGCAAAAATATTTGGTAAAGCGTTTGATATACCAATTTTTGTGAGCTTTGAACAAAAACAGCGAGACGATAGTGATTTAGCTTTAGGTGGATTCAGCTCTAATTTAATTAATCAGCAGCAAAGTAGTGAATTTATTCTTGCTGCTGAATTGCCTTTTTATAGTGCAACCACTGAGCGCTACCAGGGGTATGGTGGTGGCATTAGCTTTAAAGAGGGGATGCCTTGGCTTTATTACAAGCAACATCAATTAGATAGCAACGTTTATGCACAAAGTTACGGCTTAAAATACCAAGGTGACTTTAGCTTTGGTATGGGGCCTGCGGGCGTAAACGATTTAACCTTTAATGCTGGACTGTCGCGTGTTGAAGGTGACAGCTTTGAAGATGAAATGCGCGCGTGGTTAAGCTTTTACTATTCATTATAAAAGCCTATTTAGCTAAGTTACTACCTAAAGCTAGTAACTTAGCTGAGTACTAATATTATAAAACGTTAGCGCTTTTTCGCTGCATTACACGATTTCTTTGTGAATGCTTTTTACGTTTACGGCGGGTAAGCCACAAATAAAAACCTGTACCAGCGAGCCATACAGGGCTAAGGCCAACAATACACCATAGTATTTTACTGATAAGCCCAGCAAAATAACCAAAGTGTAGTTTTCTAAAACTGTCTATTACTTGCCAACCAGCACCAGCCTCTCGAATATCCCAGTTAGCCATGTGTTCACCTGTTTGCTTATTGTAAGTTATGGTATTGGCGTATTCACTGGTAAGTGGATTACGGGTATTTACTTCGCCATAAAGAGTAATATTTTCATCGGGCTCTCGTGGAAACACTAAAAAAGTAGTGTTAAAAGTGGGTATTTGCAGCTTACTATCATTAAGAATGCGCTCAAAAGAAATGTCGTCACTATATAATTTATTTGTAATAGTGTAGTGCTCTTCTTCTGCGTGTTCTATTACTTCGTGATACCACACTGCACCATTAAAATAACCACCGGTAATCGCTAAAACGATAAGGATAGGTGAGCCTAATACTCCAGTCATTTTATGAATGTCGCTAAGTACTATTTGTAAAGTTGCGCGCCAGCGTACGCTAAATAGTCGCTGCCAAAATTTACGGTAAATAATTAAGCCTGTAATGCCCAGAGTTAATAAAAATAAAGCAAAAAAGAACCCTAATACGGTACCTGTTTGCCCAGGTAAGCTTTTTAAGTCGTTAAGTAAAAAGGTGTAATGGAGTTCTAAAAACCAGTCGGTAAAATAATGAGTTGTGCTAACTGGTTCTGATAAAACCTCTCCGGTGTATTGGTCTAAATGCAACTTAAACCAATCGTCAGTTCCACGCTTAACCAAATAAAGCCGGTCGGCGGTGGTGTTATTAAAAAGTTCCCAGCTTCCTACTACATACTCAGGAAAGGCTGCTTCGGCTTTATCTATTAATGAGTCCATAGGTAAGCGAGCAGCTTGCTGCTGTACCACAAAGTGTTTGTCAGGCATCAGTAAGCCATCAATTTCACTTTTAAACACTAAAACACTGCCGGTAATGCTAATAACAATTAACGGAATAATGGCAATTAGCGCCAACCAACTATGGACTTTAAACAGTGTTTTTCTCATTACTTAAGCTTGTATGTTAACTTTTAGATGTGCGCATGATAACAGTTATCATTTGTGTTGCAATTATAAAATAGTGAGACTGTGAAGTTATAGCAACGGTTTTTGTATACTCAAGTTGCCACAGGAGGAAACTAAAGTAGGTGTGAAGCTTGTATAAAACCTAGCCAGCTCTACAATGCGCGCACAAAAATAAAGCCTTTAAAAACAAATGTTTAAAAAATGTTTTATTTCTTCCTTTTTATTAACAACAATGTAACGAGCGAGGTTTGCTTTGGCGTATTATTTGCCTATTTTGTCAGTGTTTATTTTGGTTTTTAGTTTTTTACCGTTACTTAATAAAATTATTAAAAACCGCAGTGTATCAGGTGTGTCACTGTTAATGATGACATTTGGTTTAGCGCAAAGTGTATACTTCATTAGCTACAATCTTTATTTTTCTCGCTTTTATATTGCCTTGCCATTTTTTGCGACAGGATTATTGAGTGGTTTAATTTTATACTTTTTTGCACGTTATAATGCCGCTAAACGTCAGAAGCTGCAGTTACTTGGCATGCTTAGCTTTTCGTTATTACCATTTTTGTTGTTACTTAACCCCAACTTAGATACCGCTGTGGTACTTAATGGCTTAACCTATGTGGGCTTAATTATGAGCTCGGTACGGGTTATGCCACAAACCTATAAAACACTTCGCACAGGGAATATTAGTAACCTTAGTGCGCGCTATTTTAGTTTGCAATTTATAGCAGGTATCTGTGGTTTGTTTGCAGAGCTAGCCATGCCAGTGCAAAGTACTTCGCATATATTAATGTTTATTATGATATTGCTAACTAATGCGCTGCAATTTGCGTGTATGCAGTATTATCGCGTACGTCCTGTGTTGGCATAAAATTATAGTGACCGTTAATTTCATTTGTGGCACTTTGAGTGACCAATAAATAAAAAGTGCCCACTATGAAATTAACTATCCATCAAATCGATGCGTTCAGCAGTGAACTGTTTAAAGGTAATTATGCTGCCGTGATCCCACTAGAGTCTTGGCTTAGTGATGATCTTATGCTGAATATAGCTTCGGAAAACAACGTGTCTGAAACCGCTTTTACTTGTCAGTCGGCAGATGGAAGCTTTGCGATACGTTGGTTTTCGCCATTAATGGAGATTGATTTTTGCGGCCATGCTACTTTAGCAGCGGCCTATGTGCTTTGTGAGCAACATAGTATATCGCAGGTGCGCTTTAGCGCAGAGGCGGTGGGCAAACTGATTGTTAATAAAAATAACGATGGCAGCTTTGCCATGACCTTTCCTAAACAAGCCCCTGAAGAGGTTCAGCTCATCCCTGATGCTTTATTAGCTGGCCTGTCTATACAACCTGTTAAGGTGCTGCAAAACCGCCAAGCTTATTTTGCTATTTATGATAATGAGCAGCAGGTTGTAGACCTGAAAACAACCAATGAACAACTAAAAAAATTAGCCCCATTAGATGTGGTTGCAACAGCACCGAGTGTTGAGTATGACTTTATTTCTCGTTATTTTTGGCCTGCCAGTGGGGGTGATGAAGACTTTGTAACCGGCTCAATTCATACTGGGCTTGCCCCTTATTGGGCGGGGCAGTTTGGAAAAAATTCTCTCAGTGCTTATCAAGCCTCACAACGAGGTGGGAAGCTACACTGTGAAGTGGGTGATACAACAGTGACATTAACGGGTCATGCCGTAAGGTACCTTAAAGGCACTATTTACCTTTGAGTTAGTGTAAAAAAGGCCACGTAAAACGTGGCCTTGGTTTACTCAGTGTTATTTACGCTTCTAGCGCTTTGCTAATTAAGCGGTCGATATATTTTTTATGTGCTTTGGTTGCGGTATCAGCGCCCCATGCAACATCTTGATCGGCTATTTGAGTTAGCTGATATAGCGCGGCTGTTTTCGCTAAGTTATCGTATTTACTTGCTTTTTCTAGGCCTGCAATCGCAATTAGCTGATTAACATATTCAATCTGTAAATTATGACTGATTGAATTAGCGGTTTTACTATCAACAAAGATACTTGCAGTTAAATCCTCCATAAATTGCGTAAGGGTGTATTCATTACCATATAAAGCAGTATCTGAAATACGCAGTAACACAGCAGGATGAAGTAGTTGCGCTAGTACACTCTTTTGCATACCTAAAATCATTTTATGCGGTTTAGGGTCTTCGTTTTTACCGTAATGATTAAACCCACGACGCTGCTGCTGCATAAAGTTATACAATGGCTGCATGCTTTGCAGTACATTTGGAGCAAACACATACTCAGCTAAAATAGCCATTGCTTGGGTTTGACGCTCAAGTGGTACCGGTGTAAAAGGCTTTGCTGCATTTTCATCGCCCACGACGGCACGCTCTACATAAACCCCTCCAATTTGACGAGATACCACGCCTGCTTGTGCACGATACTGGCCAAATAGGCTGTTAGCTGAAGTAACAAGCTGTTGGTAAGACTCACCTTTTACTGTAGCTTTGTCTTTAAGTTCAGAAAATAGCGTATTGATCAGTGCCATTCTATCTGCACCATAAGCTGCAGGGTTAGACGACAAGTCACCAATCATCACGCGAGGGTCTATGTGGCGACCTGGTGCACGCATGTCGTCGGCATCGTTACCAAAGGCCAGTGCATGTTCGCTTGAGCGAGCGAGTATTTTATCAAGACGAGCTTGTTCTGCTGCTTCATCTTTAAGTGCTGCGCTGTAGCCGTAGTTTATTGCCCAATCATCGTATGGACCTGGTTTAGTTTGGAAAATATCGCCTTGAGTCACACCTGTTGGCGCTATATTTGCTGGCGCATAGTCCATTACTGAGCCGGTTACTATACCTTGGGTTTTACTTTTGTCGTGAACTTCTTTCTCATCCCACAAAATAGAAGATTTCATGTTGTGATTAAGACCTAAAGTATGCCCTACTTCATGTAAAACCAGCTGGGTTAAGCCTTGGCGTAACATTTCAGTATCTTCAATATCAGCGCCATTTGCTAAGCCTTTTGCAAGTATTAGGTTCTGTTGTAATTCATGACCTAAAGAGCAATTAAGCTCAGTGTTGCTTCCAGGTTGTGTATGGCTCATAGTGCCTTGAGTATAAAGCGTATCGTATATCCAGCGGTTTTTCATAAATACAAACTCAAGCATGATGTCTGAGCCTAAAATTTCACCGGTTAGCGGGTTAGCTAATGCTGGCCCATATCCACCAAAAGGTGGCTTAGGTGATGAAGTCCAGCGCAGTACATTATAGTTAATGTCACCAGCATCCCAATCGGCATCATCAGGTTGTACTTTTACTTCTATTGCATTTTTAAAGCCTGCCTTTTCAAATGAGCTATTCCAAGCAAGTACGGCGTCACGCACGGTGTCACGCCATTCAACCGGTGTGGTGTTTTCTATCCACCAGGTAATCGGCTTTACTGGCTCTGAAAGTGCTGCGTTTGGATCTTTCTTTTGTAAATCCCAGCGCTTTATTACATCTTGGTATGGTGCCCAGTCAGTTGATGTCATTTTATCAAACTGATTAGTGAAATAACCAATGCGCGCATCATCAAAACGAGGTTGGTAGCTATTATCAGGTAAAGCTACAAATGAGTGCTGAACTTTTACCGACAGGCTTCGGGGGTCGCTTACAGCACCTGAACCTCGAACGGTTGGGCTACTATTAGTAAATACATAGTCAACTACCACATCTAGGTTGTTAGGGTAAGGACGCTGTTTGATGATACGTGATTTTTTATCATCTAATTTACCTACTTTAAAACGCTTTTTAGCATTTTTATCGTTCGGATTAGGCGTTGGTGATACTTTATGCAGTGCTTCACTTAAAAATAGCTTGTTAACATTAAAGGCTATTTTACCTTCTTCTTGCTTTTCTATTTTTATACTTGCAAGTACTGCTTCGCTAATGTTTGCCTCGCTGGCTTTAGCTAGCGCGCTATTTTCGTTAAATAAGTAACGCGGGGTTTTACTAACAATATCGATACGATCAAAGTACTTTCTAAATTCAATTAACTTTGTTTCACGGTACGACCCACGAAAATGACCCGCATCAGTTACACCATCAATGGTGTGTGCAAAATAAACAAAAGGGGTATCGAGCTGTGACTCGTTAATTACCATTAGGTGGTCACCGGTTTTTTCATCTTGGTAAAGATTAAAAATACCCGCAAATTCGGTTTGCCCTTTAATCATTTCACTTAATGTTTGTGGCTTTTTTTCTTCTGCAACAGTATAGCTACTGCCAAGCGCTATACTAAGCGCCAAGGTAAGTGTGGTTAATTTCATTCATTTAGTCTTTTTTAGTTGTTAATGTAATTTTACTGTACGGTGTGTCATGCTTTTTCGCACAGTATGATTAATAAATACTAACCTAAAGTGATTAGCTTTATGATTTATAATGGTAAAAATTTGTAACAATACATTTATAAAGCGGCTTAACAGTGCTTTTTACTTACCTTTTATTTGCTGAAGAAGACCTTATTTATACCTTTTTGTAACAGTTGCTTACAAATGTCACGTTAATGTTTCATTAAGCTTTGGTATCATAGTGCTAATAGTAATTTGGGAGAAATAATCAATGCAAGGTAATGTACTTAGATGGGCTTTTCCATTTGTAGCACTGGCATTAGGTGTTGCTGGTTTTGTTGCAATTAATGCGATTGCAAAAGAGTCAGATAAAAAAGAAGTCATAGACACTCGACCAACGGTGCAAGTTGAAGCTGTTTCCGCTAACAATCATCAAGTTATCATTAATAGTTATGGTGAAGTGCAGCCACTAGAAAATACCCAACTTTCAGCGCAAGTATCCGGTGAAGTCGTCAGCTGGCATCCAAGCTTTGTGGCCGGTGGTGTTGTGGGTCGCGGCGAAATCTTATTTACAATTGAAAAAGATAACTACGAAGCAGCAGTACTGCAAGCCGAGGCTGAACTTGCCCGCGCGCAAGCGATGTTAATTGAAGAGCAAGCGCAGGCTAAAGTAGCAGAAGACGAAGCAAAACGTTTCCCAAATAAAGCGCGTACAGATTTATTTTTACGCAAACCACAAGTGCTGAGTGCGCAAGCATCAGTTAAATCGGCCCAAGCTGCATTAAAAAGAGCCCAACGCGATTTAGACAATTGTGAAATCACCGCACCTTACGATGCATTAGTGGTTAGTCGGAATGTGGGGGTTGGCCAGTTTGTTAGTATGGGCGCTCAAGTTGCCGAGCTGAATAATATTGAAACCGCTGAAGTGATTATTCCGATCGCTGGCTTTGACAGTGTGTTTTTACCTGAACGCGTTAAAGGGGTAACGGCAACCGTTGTCAAAATAGGATTCAATGGGTTTACTCGCCAAGCAGTAATAGACCGCGATTTAGGGATTGTTGATAACGCGACTCGCATGAGCAGTTTAGTGGTAAGAATTGAAGATCCTTACGGACTGACTAATCAGCAGCCTGCAATTAAATTTGGCACTTATGTACAAGTAAACTTTGCTGGCACTATGCTCAATAATATTTATCGTTTACCGCAAGAGTTAGTAAATAACCAAACCGTGTGGGTAGTCAATGATGAGCAACAGTTAGAGCCGCGTAAAGTAAAAGTGATTCGTGAAGAAGGCGAATATTTTTATATTAGCGATGGCTTACAAGCCAACGATAAGCTCGTTACCACCTTACCGGAATACCCTCAAAAAGGCATGGCAGTAAAAATAGCCGGTTTAACAGAGACTAAAAATACAGATGCAGCAGAAAATGCATCCACTGAAAAACTTTAAGGTAGGGTGAGTTATGAATATCACAGAACAGCCCAATACAACCAAACAAACAGGGTTAATTGCTTATTTTGCTAACAACTCTGTTGCTGCCAATTTAATGATGTTTTTTATTATTGTAATGGGGCTTATAAGCTACTTTACCATTCAGCGACAAATGTTCCCTAATATAGAAGTTAACTATATTACTGTAAATGCAAACTACCCGGGGGCGTCGCCACAAGAAATTGAAGAAAGTATCTTAATAAAAATTGAAGAGTCGCTAAAAGATATAACTGAGATAAAAAAAGGGGTATATCGCGCTTTTCGTAATGGGGGTTCTGCCAGCCTTGAAATTAATACTGACGCAGAGCTTACCGACGTTCTCGATAAGGTAAAACTGCGAGTAGATGGTATCGCGACTTTTCCTGCAGGAATGGAGCCGGTTACCATTAGCCAAATAGAGTTTCGCCAAGATGTAATTGGCATGACGCTCGTTGCCGACCTACCGCTAAATGAGCTTAAGCCAATCGCAAATCAGGTTGAAGATGAACTCTTGCAGTTATCGAATGTATCTTTAGTGGTAAACGATGTGCCACTGGATGAAATTGCCATAGAAATAGAACCCGATACATTGCGCCAATATAATTTAACCTTATCGGATGTAGCGAACGCGGTACGTCGTTATTCGGCTAACTTTTCAGCCGGACAATTAAAAACTGATGCGGGTGTTATTTCGGTTCGAGTAGAAAATCAGTTTTATTCTGGTGAAGAGTTTAGGCAAATTCCGGTAAAAATTGGCGCCAATGGTGCCAAAGTGTTGCTACAAGATATTGCTATAATCAAAGATCAGTTCGTTGAAGGTGAGCGTTACTTTAAATTTAATGGCGAAAACGCGGTTTATTTATCGGTAAAAGCCACCGAAGATCAAAACATTATTCCGGTGGCCGATTCGGTTAAAGCGTATATTGATCAAAAAAATAAAGAGCTGCCATTGGGTGTGCGTTTAGAGCCATTAATGGACATGACATACTACCTTAATGCACGCTTAGATATGATGAAAGCTAATTTGCTGCAAGGGGCTATTTTAGTTGCCATTATGCTTTCATTATTTTTACGTTTTAAGCTGGCACTGTGGGTAATGATTGGTTTGCCGGTATGTTTTTTAGGGGCGATGATGTTGATGCCATTATTTGGCATCACGATTAATATTGTGTCTTTGTTTGCCTTTATTATGGTACTGGGAATTGTGGTGGACGATGCCATTGTCATAGGTGAAAGTGCCTACACCGAAATAGAGAAAAAAGGCGGCGGTGTTGTTAATGTAGTAAATGGCGCAAAACGAGTTGCCACCCCGGCGACCTTCGGAGTACTCACAACCATTGCGGTATTTGCGCCATTTACACTTTCAAGTGGACCTGAAAGTGCCTTCTTTTATGGTATTTCAGTGGTGGTGATTTTATGTTTAATATTTAGCTTGATTGAATCTAAGCTGATATTACCGGCGCACATTGCGCATACTCACTTTTCACCTATTAACCCTGATGGTTGGCGAGCACGCTTTAATAAGCGTTTTTTTGGCTTTGTAAATGGGCCGTATAGGCAGTTTATTGTTAATTGTATAAAGTGGCGTTGGACGGTGCTGTTTAGTTTTATTGCGCTACTAATTTTCACCTTTGCGTTAATATCGTCAAATCAGGTGAGAATGATCCCATCGCCTAAAGTGCCGCATGACTTCCCGCAAATTAATGTTGAGATGAACGATAACGTATCAGACATTCAAACCATTAATGCTATTCGCCAAATCGAAGCTATGGTGCTTGAAATAGATAAGCAAACCGAGCGCGAAGAAGGGCAAAAGATGATTCGCGATGTATTGGTATTTAACCAAGGTCGTACAGAGGCGCAGTTATTAGCGCCATTGGTTGATGAAGATTTACGCCCTTATAATGCCTTTGAGCTTTCGCGCCGCTGGCGTGAAGCGATGCCTAATATTGCGGGCGTTAAATCGTTAACTATTCAGGATGATGTTGGCGGTGGAGGTGGCGGCGGTAACGGTGAGTTTGGTTACTTGCTGTATGGCTCTGATATCGATACATTGAATGAAGCAGGGCGTCGCTTTATTGGATTATTGCAGCAGCAAGAAGGCTTATTTGATATAAGCTCTACCATTGACCCTGCTAGCAAAGAAGTACAAATGAGCTTAAAACCAGTCGCCTTTGACTTAGGGTTAGATTTGGCCTCAATTGCAAATCAAGTCGGTGCCAGTTTTTATGGTGGCGAGGCGCAACGTGTTATTCGTCGCGGTGAAGAAGTACGGGTGATGGTACGTTACCCTAAGCTTACCCGTGAAGCGTTCTCGTCACTTAAACATGCAGTTGTTACTACGCCCCAAGGCAAAGAAGTATTGCTAGGAGATGTGGTTGAGCTAACTGAAACCCCTGGTATTAGTTATATTCGTCGTGAAGGCGGTTATCGCACTGTTTATGTGTATGGCAACATTGATGAGGAAGTGATTGAGCCAGGCGAAGTGGTTAAGCAAGTAAAAGAAAATTTACTACCACAATTGTTGGACGAATACCCAAGTGTTAAGTCAGAACTAGGTGGCGCAATTGAAGAGCAGCAAGCGCAAGCTAATGAGCAATTGTTATTTTTTGCTGGTGGTATGATTTTGGTTTACATTTTGTTGGCAGTGCCACTAAAAAGTTACTCGCAGCCTTTAATTGTAATGTCGGTTATTCCATTTAGTTTAACGGGTGCAATATGGGGACATTTTTGGTTTGGCTTAGATATTAGCTTAATGTCGGGCTTTGGTTTAATTGCTGCTGCAGGGGTTGTTATCAATGACTCATTAGTAATGACTGATTTTATTAATCAGGCGCGTCGCGCGGGTATCAGTATAAAAGATGCGGTTATTGAAGCAGGCTGTGCACGCTTTAGGCCCATATTACTTACCTCAATAACTACCTTTGCTGGCGTATTACCGATTATGTTTGAAACCAGTTTACAAGCTAAATTTGTAATACCGATGGCGGTAGCACTTGGTTTTGCGGTTATGTTTGCAACACTGATCACCCTTATTTTGGTGCCGTGCTTATACATTATTTTAACTGACATAGGGGCGCTGTTTAAACGCCCATTTACAAGTAAAAAGGTGAGTGTGAGTTAGTATTATATATCACCCTGTCCCGTCCTAAATGTGTAAACACATGTCAGGACAAGGTATCCAGCTGAATAAAAAAGCCAACCGTTAAAGCGGTTGGCTTTTTTGTTTTATGCTCATTAGTGCAAACTTTAGTATTGTTTTTAAACTCTGGTTACATTTTTTTGTTTGATTATTGCAACATTGCGAATTACATTCAGTCGGTATTGGTATTACACAATGGTTTTTAACCTAATACTTTAGTTAACGCATATTAGCCTACGAGCTAGTTTGCCTGTTGTAAGCCATATGATATGGGCGAGACGTTTGACTCTTTAAGGTGTTGCAGTGTTTATACATTCATCATTAACGTGTGGAGAATGGTTAACTATTGGTTGTCTTGGGCTGGATCAGTATAGCCAGCTATTTGTTGGTGATACGGTTAGTGTGAGCTTTTACGATGAGCATGGCGAATTAACTCAGCTAGCGTTTGATTATGAAATACTTTCCCCTGAACAGGGGGAACCCCATGCTTGGAGTTTACTGGTAGTTGAGCATATTAATATGCATATTCCACTGGTGTGCGCTGGCAGAATGACAGAGCAAGGATTGGTTGTTGCGTATCGACATAACAAAATATTTGCACTTGAAAGCAGTGGTATTTGTAGCGCGGTGGTCCATTTTAATCGCGCTGAAAAAAATAAAAAATTAATTGCTGTAAATAGCCTTGGATACGACGCAATTTATCCTCAAAATGGCGATATGTATAGTGCGGGCACCAAAGTATTACAGCCAAAAACTGGGCATATATACCAGTGTAAGGCATGGCCATTTAGCGAATTTTGCCGTGTAGATGAGCATAACACTATGTTTGAGCCTGGCGTTGGCGAGAGCTGGACTATGGCTTGGCAGCAAATACAGTAAATCAACTTCCCTTAGGTATAACGACAACAATAAAATTCACGTAGTTTTTAGTTATCGAATTTATACCGCACGGCAAGATCATTATAAA
>NZ_PNCV01000096.1:0-6621 GCF_005886925.1 Pseudoalteromonas sp. S3260 | reverse complement strand
AAAACCGAGCAACAAAGAGTAAATCGCCCCTAGGCAGAACCCTTTGGGCAGCGCCTGTTTGGCATTGATGCTGCGTTATCACCTATTTATGGGGAATAAACACCACATAGGCTCTGCCTTGCCTAAATACCAAACATACTGCTGTAAATTTAACCTTGAAAGGTCAACAGACCCTAAATAAAATGCTGTTAATACAAGGTAATGCAGTGATTTCTTCTACCCAGCCTAACGGCGCTGGCAACTGAGAATAACGCGCTTTGTTATGGGTTAATTTAACCGGCTTTTTGCTCTCTGGATTGGCAATAATAATGGCAATATCTGCCTCTTCGAGCATTTGCTTATCGTTATCACTATCCCCTAGCGCAATAATGCTTAGCGGCTTAGTAAACTGCGCAGTAAACTGTTTCACTAGCCATTGTTGCGCCATGCTTTTATCGGTATTTTTACCAATGTGAATAAAGCGCCCGCCTACTTTAACGTCGTAGCCGTACACTGTTATTGCGTTTATAAATTCGTTGAGTTTGTGCTCTTCGCCATGCCAGCAGAGCGGATCTGAATATTGACGATTCTGTGCTTGCGCCGCCTGTATCGCGTTTAACCCAGTGATGTGCATTACCTGCTCACACGATAACTCACTGAATAAACTATATTGATCGCCGTAGTCTTTTTTTAAGTGTGTTAAATCAGCCCATAAATTGCTAATGGGTGCCGCAAATGAATAACACCAATAGCCTTGGTATTCGCTGCAGTCAATGGGCCTGAGACTAAAATAATTTTTAGGAATATAAACAGCCGAGCCATTTTCAACAATAAAAGGCTGTTTAATATTGAGCGCTTGTTGCAGTGCCACTACTTCACTAAATGTTTTACTGGTATTAAATACCACGGGTACACCACTGTATTGCAGCTCTTGTAGTAAGGTATCTACCGCATCGGTGTTGTAATCACTGTGATTGAGCAATGTGCCATCTAAATCGGTAAAAATAATGGGCTGACCAATACTATCGTTCGTAAGCACCATCGCAGTTACATCACGATTACTATCAAGCTCTATAAGTGCATTTGCTTTAGCACTGAGGGTATTGAGGTTTTCACGAGTGATGCGTTCAAAATGAGCAATAAACCACAATAACTGCTCATCGGTCATAGTGCCTGCGCCCTGCCCTTGTTTGGCAATTAACTTGTGCTCTTGCTCTTGTCGCCAGGCAAACACATCATCAAAACTTGGGGCTTTGAGCATTATTGTGTAGTCGATTTTATCAAAAACGGTTTTATATTCATTGGCTAAACAGCTGTTAATACAGCGACGCCACAACCCTTGTTGATCGTATGATTTTTCTAGCTCATTAATAGGCTCAACTAAAGTAAAAGGCTGCTGTGGTTCACTGGCTACACACCACCCTTCTAAAATAACAATATCGACCGGCTGACTATTGGTTAACCATTTGTTTGTTGCTACCGGTTCATCTTGTTGCTTGTCAAAACGTGGCAGCGGTACATTTACTTCTGCATTTAATAAACGGCTAATGGTGTTATCCATCAACGCAACATCATGTGTACCCGGTACACCTCTAGTGGCGAATAAACAATGCACATCTTGGGCTAACTGCTGACGTTTTTGAGTTGATAAATAAAAGTCATCAATAGAGAGCGCAACACAATTTAGGTGGGTGTTTTGCTCAAACCAAGTCACTAAATAGTCACCAAGCGTGGTTTTTCCTGAGCCTTGGCAGCCGTTGATGGCAACAAATAAAGGCGCATTTTTTTTGCTGGTTAAAATATCCTGAGCAATCACAGAAAAATACTGCTCACTAATATATTGATATTTCAACGGCAATTGATGTTTTACTAAAAAAGCATTTATATCCACACTATTGGCCTCCAATATAACAACCCCTAATTCAACTATAGGGTATGAATAAGGAAATGCAGTTACTAGACCAATATTATTTATTGTTACTTTTTAGTAGGTTAAAAAAAAAAGCGCATTTAAAATGCGCTTTTTTGGTGCAATATTTTTAACCACAGTGCAAATTTAATTCTCGTTGCTCTGTGCTTTTGGGAATACTAAATTTAATACTATACCTAAAACAGCGCATAAGCTCACACCTTCAAGGCTGAACTGGCTGCTACCAATGTGCATACCACCAATACCGCAAATTAAAATAAGCGCCACAATACTTAAATTGCGAGGCTCACTTAAGTCATCGCCCGATTTAACTAAGGTATTTAAGCCAATAACGGCAATAGAGCCAAATAATAAGATCATTATGCCACCCATTACAGGGACCGGAATGGTTTGCAAGCCCGCGCCCATTTTAGCCACAAACGCCAAACAAATTGCAATAATGGCAGTCCACATCATCACTTTAGGGTTAAAGTTTTTAGTTAGCATTACCGCACCGGTTACCTCTGAGTAAGTGGTGTTAGGTGGGCCGCCAAATAATGACGCAGCAGACGTGGCTAACCCATCACCAAATAAAGTGCGATGTAGCCCTGGCTTTTTCAAATAGTCTTTTTTTGTAACTTGGCTAATTGCCATCATGTCACCAATGTGTTCAATAGCAGGCGCAATTGCCACCGGCACCATAAACAAAATGGCTTGCCATTTAAACTCTGGCAGTACAAAGTTAGGCACTGCCAACCACTGTGCATTACTGACTGTTTCAAACTGCACTACACCCATAAATAACGATAGCGTGTAACCGGCAACAACACCGGCTAAAATAGGTATTAGTTTAAATACCCCTTTGCCCCACACGGCAAACACTAAAGTGACTAGTAATGAGAACATAGAGATAATAATGGCACTATCGTAGGCAATAATTTGTGTACCACCATCGCCACTTTTACCCATGGCCATATTAACCGCAGCTGGCGCGAGTGCTAGGCCAATCACCATAATGACTGGGCCGACCACAATTGGCGGCAAAATTTTATGTAAGGTTTTTGTGCCTTTAAACTTCACCAATAAACTCAACAGCATATAAGTAAAGCCCGCTGCCATTAAGCCGCCCATAGTGGCGGGTATGCCCCACATTTGCACTGAGGCAATAATGGGTGCAATAAACGCAAATGACGAGGCTAAAAAGATAGGCACTTGGCCTTTAGTGACAAATTGAAACAACAAAGTACCTAAACCTGCGGTAAACAAGGCAACACTCGGATCGAGGCCGGTTAAAATAGGCACTAATACCAGCGCACCGAATGCAACAAACAGCATTTGGGCACCGGTTAAAATGGTTTTTATAGAAAATGTAGAATTATTTTGCACTGCTAAACCTTAGTAAACCGTACCGAAAATTTTGTCACCTGCATCGCCAAGCCCTGGGATGATGTAACCTTTTTCATTTAAATGGCTATCAACTGAGGCAGTAAAAATCTCAATATCAGGATGAGCGGCTAATGTTTTTTCAACGCCCTCAGGTGCAGCAACCAATACAATTACTTTAATTTCTTTACAGCCTGCTTTTTTAAGCATATCGATGGTGGCGATCATAGAACCACCAGTAGCCAGCATTGGGTCAATCACTAAGCTTAAACGCTCATCAATATTACCCACTAGTTTTTCAAAGTAGGGAACTGGCTCAAGAGTTTCTTCATTACGCTCTAAACCCACTACACTCACTTTAGCCGCTGGGAGTAACGACATTACGCCGTCCATCATACCAAGGCCCGCACGTAAAATTGGCACCACGGTAATTTTTTTACCCTTAATGTGCTCAACTTTAAGTTTATTACCGTCCCAGCCTGTAATTTCGTTATCTTCTAATTCTAGGTTTTTAGTGGCTTCGTAAGTTAATAATGTGCCCACTTCTGAACACAACTCACGAAAACTTTTCGTGCTAATTCCATGCGCGCGCATTAAACCTAACTTATGTTGAACAAGGGGATGAGAAATAACGTGAATAGCCATAGTAATAAACCTAGTGATAAAAAATTTGACGTATTTTATATTAAAACAGGCCGTTTGACTGTTAATTTTAGCCTTGATTTCATAGTTCGTGCCAAAATATTTAATTTAGCCATAACTGTTCAACTTTTTGTGTTTATGAGTTGTTACTGGCTAACCAATTATTTACTTGGGCTTGCATGTAGCCGTTAATTTTTTTGTGCTCAGGGCTCCACCCAAGTAAAAACCGATAAAAGTCTGCCCACGCCACCGGCCATAAATGAGCCCATTGTGTAATAACGTCATCCGCATTCACTGCTGGTTGGTAGTGACTGAGTGCGTTTTTAAACTGGCTAAAATAATAGTTGAGGTAAGTTTGTGCGTATTTGTGAAGCTCAGAATCATCCAAACAGCTGGTCATAAAATACATAACATCTACCACCCCAACACCCGCACCCACATATTGAAAGTCGTAACCGCGTATATACCCTTGGCTATTAGCTGCAAAATTAGCAAGCTTGGCATCACCATGAATTAACGTTTGGTAGTCACATTGCTTTAACGCATTATTTAATTGATTAGCAGCCTGTTTAATATCGGACTTTTCAGGTAAGTTATTAAATTCATCAGGGCGTGTATCCAAATGCCAATAACTTCCTTGCGGCCATAAACCATCAAATTTTGTATTTAAATGAAAGGCATGAAAATGTGCCAACCACATTAAAATCGCTTTTATATTCTCGCTAGATGCTTGGATATAACCCTGCTTTGAAAAATCTTTAAACACCAAGGCAAACTCATCGCCTTTGTTGATTGCTTTAATGCATTCAATAGCTGCCGCTTGCTTGGGCAGTTTATGACTAAATTGCTGATAAAATGTATATTCAACGTGGTAAGAGCCACGTTTCCTGTTAAGCGCAAACGCACTTTGTTTAATTTTAGAATGATTAATGTGATCGGGTACTTTAATCGCTTTAATCACACAGGCTTGCTCATCAAGTTGGCACTTCACAATTTGACCACAGCCACTCCAAAGTGAAGTTAGGGTTTCGCCAATGGCTATACGCTCAAAATGCGGGATAAGTAACGGAAGATAAAAAGACATAGCCATATTAGGTTGCTAAATTTTAGTTAGTTTAACATTAGACGGTGTTTTTAATAAAAGGTCTTAATAAAAAAAGCCCTGCGCGCACAACATGAAATACAGTGTTAATATCGCGTATCAGCCAACTGACTTGACGCTTTCTTGCAATTGCCATGACACACAATGCTCATTACTTATACTTCTTAAGGCATAGTTTGAAGCCATTGAAAGTAAGAAATTTAAGGTGGGTTTCTGCATAACTTGTACATGGTCTCCTTGGAAACTTAACGCCCAACTTAGGGGCAAAAGTACGTAGGCTAAAATAAGGAGCGAAGCGGAACCTAGCCAATTGTTACGAACCCGACTTTAAGGCCTTGTTAGCACTCAATTGCTTGTACCAATTTATAGCTAAATTACCCATTACAATTAGAAAACCAATACTTAAATAACCTATAAACAGTCCAAAAGTGGCTGGAGTTATTTTTAAATCAAATTCAGATGCGATAAGTAATAATATGTTTGCAAGAATACTAGAAACAAAAATTGTTATGCTTACTGAATTTGCATTTTTAAGACGCTCAGCGGAAGCTTGGAGTGACACCAAGGCAACAACAAACCAATGATAATTTGTATAAACTTCTTCCTTTGCAAGAAGAATATAAATCATTGTGACAATGAAACCGAGCATAGGTAACAAGGCTACTGAGTTTAAAAATTTACTCATAACTCCCTCTTGAGTGCTAACGCCGCATTCACCGGCTTGTCCGGTGCAATGCTTTGTTAGCATTAATGACAAGGGTACCAATCAGCCGCATGGCTCCAGACCTCATCTCGCTGTGGGTGAATCCCAGGGGTGCCTATTTTAACAACGCCTTTAACCATAACCTTGATATTCGGTGTTGCAACTCGATCAATATTTCCTACAGCAAGCCAAGCGCCACGTTCTTGACATACTTGAGCTCCAACTCCTGCTGAAAGTGTACGTTGAGCAGCGCTCTTTCTAAGCTTTTCACTAATCGTTTCACCTTTATCGTGAACTTTTGCATTCGAAGCAAGCAATTGATAATCATGGAAAACGTTGTTGTTCTTGCGTAATTCAATTTCTTCAGAAAAAGAAGCTGATGAAGCAACACCTAAAAACCCAAAAAACAACAACCTAACAATTTTAATTTTCATATTGGTATCACTCTTTTATAAATCAACACTATCTCTAATAACTCTTATAAAAATCTATCCATCAGCTCCACTATTTGATTTACGTATTTCACTTAATGCCACCCCAACTAAGGAACTTCCCAGAACAGAGTATAAAAGCAGTAACAAGTGTCCAACATATTCAAATTCTGGAAGATTTAAAGATTTACCACGCTGTGTCATATCAATTGCTGATAAAGCACCATAAAGCATTAAGACTACTCCACCAAAGAAAAGCTTCCATTTGCTTGCCTTTATCAAAAACATAGCTAACCTAGGCTTGGAATAAGCCAAGCCAAAAATATTACCCAGAATAGGTTCAAAAAAACCTCCATAAAAGCTAACGCCGTTTTAAGCGGCAAATTGCAGTTGGCTAAAATAAGTGAGGCACGAACAAAAAGCCAACTGTAATTTGTCCGACTTGAAAACCCTTGTGTACGCCCGACATGGG
>NZ_PNCV01000095.1:0-8383 GCF_005886925.1 Pseudoalteromonas sp. S3260 | reverse complement strand
TTATGTGCAGCTCAGGTTAGTCACGAATTTCATTTTTTGTGCAATAAAATTAAAAATTTATATGAAAAATGATCAAGATGCGCTTTTATAAAACAACCTACGTATAAACGCAATTAATGCAAATTGTAGGCATAAAAAAAGACGCCTAAGCGTCTTTTTAAAACTAGTATTAAACTAATTATGCGAAGTTAGCGTTCGCGAATTCCCAGTTAACGAGTGACCAGAAACCTTTAAGGTAATCTGGACGCACGTTACGGTAATCAATGTAGTATGCGTGTTCCCATAAATCCACTGTTAGTATTGGAGTAACACCTGCATCTGTTAGTGGTGTAGCAGCGTTAGATGTATTAACGATGTCTAGTGAACCATCAGCCAGTTTAACTAACCACGTCCAGCTTGAACCAAAGTTATTTACTGCTTTGTCGTTTAACGCGTCTTTAAATGCGTCAAATGAGCCCCATTTAGCGTTAATTGCATCAGCAATTGCACCTGTTGGAGCGCCACCGCCATTTGGAGATAGGCTGTTCCAGTAGAAAGTGTGGTTCCAGATTTGAGCAGCGTTGTTAAATACACCGCCTTCTGAAGAACATACGATCTCTTCTAGTGATTTACCTTCAAACTCAGTGCCTGGGATTAAACCGTTAAGTTTAGTCACATAAGTGTTGTGGTGTTTACCATGGTGAAACTCTAGCGTTTCTTGTGAAATATGTGGCTCAAGTGCATCAATTGCATACGGTAGTGACGGTAGTTCAAATGCCATTTTTTATCTCCATCTTCTTTTGGTTGATAGTCTATTTAGTAATACGTAATGCCTGCGCAAACAGGGCACTTATCTATACCAAACAGGAATATAGTGTTACTATAATTGTTGAGTATTTTACTCAAGTTTTAGCAAACAGCAATGCTCTTGCTAAAGCTATTTAAGATTGAGGCTTTAATTGCCTATGTTAATCTATATATCTGAGGCCACAGTGAAACTTTTTCAAGGCCTAATGTGTTCGCTATCGTCATTTTGAGGTTGTAAATGGAAACCATCGATAAAATTAAACAGCAAATTGCTGAAAACCCAATCATCTTATACATGAAAGGATCACCAAAACTGCCTAATTGTGGTTTTTCTTCACAAGCATCACAAGCATTAATGTCGTGCGGTGAACCGTTTGCATATGTGGATATTTTACTTAATCCAGACATTCGTGCAGAGCTTCCTGCTTACGCTAACTGGCCTACCTTCCCGCAACTTTGGGTTGAAGGCGAGTTAATTGGTGGCTGTGACATTATCATTGAAATGTTTCAACGTGGTGAATTACAACCACTGATCACTGAAACAGCTGCAAAGCATAAACCTGCAGACGCTGAATAAGCGTTTAGGTAAAAAAAGCTGCAATTTGCAGCTTTTTTATGTCTAGCGTAAGCTTAAATAGCACTGAACCTGCCGATTTCACAATGGTATAGGCTGATTTTCCTATGATGGGGATTTAATTCTCAGCCGATCCAATAACCTGTCGATATAATACCCACCTCAAACAATTTGCTGCCATTAAAAGCTGTAAAAGTAATGAACAGTATTAAGCTTTTCTTATCGTTTTTGCTTATTAACTTAATTATTTTGTGCACAGGCATCTTTTTTCATCACCGTTCCTTGGCGTTAATACTTATTCAAAGTAAGCCATATGCGCAGGCCATAGTTGATAAAATTAAAAATAATTCACTCGTAAACAGTGCTAGCTTACTCAAAAGTGAGCCTATTTTTACGCAGTCGAGTGAGATGTCAACTTTTAGTATGTTGATTTTAAAGTGCTTTATATTTAATGACTTTGTTCATAGCAGTCACTGTTTTTGCTTAGGTGGCCAAACAAAGTTTACCTATAGGTAAGGTAGATAAAACGTCAGTAGATGCATAATATGAAAGCAAATAATGGTAACTATTAAATAATATATGCATTAATTTAAACCACTGTAAAAAACTATTAATTAATTTGCTTGTAAAAGGTAAATATCAGCAAGTTAATAAAGAATAAAATACGGCCATGAATAATTATTCATTATTTGTATGGTTTACGTTTACGTAAACTGCCTATTGTGGGGGAGGTTTTATTTACAAGTTCTTAAAAGTAACACCGGTGTCATTAAAGTTTTCGATCCAATATCTACTCAAATGTTAATATTTAGCATTATTTTATGATTTTTAATGAAGTTGAAATATATTCAATATAATGAATATATATTCAGAAAGATATTGACTCAGGTTAGGAATAACGCTAATTTTGATCGTCTGTTAGCAAATCGTCGAGCCGTTCATCCACGTTAACAGTGCAGCAAGGGGAGGGGTCCATGTTATATGACTCAAAACTAGAAAAAGATAATTGTGGCTTTGGCTTAATAGCCCAAGTTAATAACCAAGCGAGTCACCGACTCATCCGTACGGCGATCACCGGTTTAGATCGCATGCAGCACCGCGGCGGTATATCTGCTGATGGTAAAACGGGTGATGGTTGTGGCTTGTTACTTCAAAAACCAGACAGCTTCTTTCGTGCTATTGCTGCTGAAAATAATTGGCATTTAGGTAAAAATTACGCCGTTGGGATGATTTTCCTCAATGCTGATCCGGTATTAGCACAAGCAGCTAAAGATGTTTTAAGCGAAGAACTAGAAAAAGAAACGCTTAATATTTTAGGTTGGCGTGTTGTCCCTACCGATCCATCAATGTTAGGACCTATAGCCCTAAAGCAATTGCCTGGGTTTGAACAAATTTTTATTAGTGCGCCAGAAGGTTGGCGTTCTAAAGATTTAGAGCGACGTTTATATGTTGCACGTCGTCGTGCAGAAAAGCGCTTGATGGATGATGAATCATTTTATATTGCGAGCTTATCTGGGCTAGTCACCATCTATAAAGGCTTAATGATGCCTGCTGACTTGCCAAATTTTTATCTCGATCTTGCTGATATTCGCATGACCAGTGCTATTTGTGTTTTTCATCAACGCTTCTCTACAAACACACAGCCTCGCTGGCCTTTAGCGCAACCATTTCGTTATTTAGCGCACAATGGTGAAATTAATACTATTGAAGGTAACCGTCAGTGGGCCCGTGCACGCTCTTATAAATTTGCTTCGCCGCTTATTCCTGATTTACAAAGCGCAGCGCCGTTTGTTAATGAAACAGGGTCTGACTCATCTAGCCTCGATAATATGCTAGAGCTGTTTTTAGCTGGTGGTATGGATTTATTCCGTGCGATGCGCATGCTAGTGCCGCCAGCATGGCAAAAAAACCGTGCTATGGATGACGACTTACGTGCATTCTATGATTTTAATTCGATGCATATGGAACCGTGGGACGGCCCTGCAGGGATTGTTATGTCGGATGGGCGTTTTGCTGCCTGTAACTTAGACCGTAATGGCCTGCGTCCAGCGCGTTATATCATTACTCAAGATGGCTTTATTACTTTAGCCTCTGAAGTGGGGATATGGGATTACACCGCTGATGAGGTGGTAGAAAAAGGACGTGTTGGCCCGGGCGAACTCCTCGTTATTGATACTAAATTGGGTAAAATTTGGCATTCAGATGAAATTGACCAAGATTTAAAATCACGCCACCCTTATAAGTCGTGGTTAGAAGAAAACGTTAAACGATTAACGCCTTTTGAAGCACTTACCGAGCAAGATGCGGGCAATCGCTCATTTGATGATGAAACCCTTGTCAAATACCAAAAGATGTTTGGCTATACTAACGAAGAGCTAGACAGCGTCATTCGTGTCATGGGTGAAAATGGGCAAGAAGCCACTGGCTCAATGGGTGACGATACGCCGTTTGCCGTACTGAGTGAAGGGCACCGTTCACTTTATGATTATTTCCGTCAAAAGTTTGCTCAGGTTACTAATCCGCCAATTGATCCGTTACGTGAAAACCATGTAATGTCGCTTGCAACGTGTATTGGCAGTGAGCAAAACGTATTTAATGAAACAACAGGGCACGCTAAACGCCTGCAATTTGATACGCCTATTTTAATGTACGCTGATATGCAGCAGCTACTTAACGCCGATGAAGCGCACTACAGCTATTGTAAGATTGATATTACTTACACCGTAGAAGAAGGCCTTGAGAATGCGATTAAGCGCATCTGTGATGAAGCACAAGCAAAAGCCGCATCTGGCTGCATTATGCTGGTATTAACGGATCGTAACTTTGATGACAATCAATTACCTATTCCTGCTGCTATGGCGGTGGGTGCGGTACAGAAACGCTTGGTAGATAATAACTTACGCTGTGAGTCAAATATTATTATTGAAACTGGCAGCGTTCGCGATGCGCATCAATTTGCGGTATTACTTGGATTTGGTGCAACCGCAATTTACCCGTATTTAGCGTACGAGTCACTTGTGGCTATGAGCGATACTAAGGTAATTAATAAATCTTACTGCGAAGTTACACTGGCTTATCGTCAAGCAATTAATAAAGGCTTGTACAAAATCATGTCTAAAATGGGCATTAGTACCGTGGCTTCATATCGTTGTTCAATGTTGTTTGAAGCGGTTGGTCTATCGGACGCTATTGTTGAGATGTGCTTTAAAGGCGTGGCGAGTCGTATTAAAGGGGCGTGTTTTAGCGACTTTGATGACGATCAGCAAAGCTTGCATAAACTGGCGCTTAGTAAACGTAAATTATTAAGCCATGGTGGTTTATTTAAGTACGTACACGGCGGTGAGTACCATGCTTACAACCCTGATGTGATTCAAACGTTACAAAAAGCAGTACGTAGCGGCGAGTACAGTGATTACAGCGAATACGCAAAGCTAGTAAATCACCGTCCAGTCGCGACTCTGCGTGATATGTTGGCTTTAAAACTGCCAGAAAAGGGGATAAGTATTGATGAGGTAGAGCCTGCCACTGAGCTTTATAAACGGTTTGACTCAGCCGCCATGAGTATTGGTGCATTATCGCCAGAAGCGCATGAAGCACTCGCAATTGCCATGAATCGTTTAGGTGGCTGCTCAAATTCTGGTGAAGGTGGCGAAGATAAGCTGCGTTACGGTACAGAAAAAAATTCACGTATTAAACAAGTAGCTTCGGGTCGATTTGGTGTCACCCCACATTACTTACGTAGCGCTGATGTTATTCAAATAAAAGTGGCACAAGGCGCTAAACCTGGGGAAGGCGGACAATTACCGGGTGAAAAAGTCACTCCCTATATTGCCAAGCTTCGTTACTCGGTACCGGGTGTGACTCTTATTTCACCTCCGCCGCATCACGATATTTATTCTATCGAAGATTTAGCCCAGCTTATTTTTGACTTAAAACAAGTAAACCCGAATGCATTGATTTCAGTAAAACTGGTATCTGAACCGGGTGTTGGCACAATTGCAACCGGTGTAGCAAAAGCGTATGCCGACTTAATTACCATTTCAGGCTATGACGGCGGAACGGGTGCAAGTCCATTAACCTCGGTTAAATACGCTGGCAGCCCATGGGAGTTGGGACTTGCTGAAACACAGCAAGCATTGGTAGAAAATGGCCTTCGCCATCGTATTCGCCTGCAAACAGATGGTGGTTTAAAAACGGGCCTTGATATCATCAAAGCGGCCATTTTAGGCGCCGAAAGTTTTGGCTTTGGTACAGGGCCTATGGTTGCATTAGGCTGTAAATACTTACGGATCTGTCACTTAAATAACTGTGCGACAGGTGTGGCAACACAAGACGAAACATTACGTCAAAAGCATTATCACGGCTTACCAGAAATGGCGATGAACTACTTTAAGTTTATAGCTCAAGAAGCGCGTGAAATTATGGCAAGTTTAGGTGTTGCAAACCTAACCGATTTGATTGGTCGCTTAGATTTACTCGAAGCCATTGAAGGCAAAACAGCCAAGCAGCAAAAAATAGATTTATCAGCGGTTATCGCTCAGCCGAACAACCCAACGGGTGAAACACTGTTTTGCAGTGCACCAAATAGCTCGCACTATTTAGGTGAGTTAAATGAGAGCTTGCTAGGCAAGGCAAAAGAGGCAATTGATAATTCAAGCGGCATTTCATTAGTAAGTCGTATTTGTAATACCGACAGATCAGTAGGCGCAATGCTTTCTGGTTATATTGCTGATAAGCACGGTAATCAAGGTATGGCAGCAGATCCAGTGGTGATTGAACTTCATGGTACAGCTGGCCAGTCATTCGGGGTATGGAATGCTGGCGGCCTTGAAATGACTTTAGTTGGCGATGCCAACGATTACGTTGGTAAAGGGATGGCGGGCGGTAAGCTAGTCGTTCGCCCACCACTGGGTTCGTCATTTGAAAGTCATAAAGCAACAATTATTGGCAATACCTGTTTATATGGTGCAACCGGCGGTAAATTGTTTGCAGCAGGATGTGCAGGCGAGCGTTTTGCTGTACGTAACTCAGGCGTGCAAGCTGTTGTTGAGGGCGTAGGTGATAACGGTTGTGAATACATGACCGGTGGCGTTGTGTGTGTACTTGGTAATGTAGGAGTGAACTTTGGTGCAGGTATGACCGGTGGTTTCGCTTACATTTTAGATGAACGAGGTGATTTTGAGAAACGCATTAACCCAGAGTTGGTTGAAGTGGTTACTTTAGATGACTTAAGTTCACATCAAGAGCATTTACGCGGCTTAATTGCTGATCATTTAGAGCTAACAGGCTCATGCAGAGCAGAAACTATTTTAGCTAACTTTGAACTTTATTTACCGATGTTCAAATTAGTAAAACCTAAATCAAGTGACGTAAAAAGTTTACTCGGGCACCGCGCTCGCAGTAGCGCCGAACTACGTGTTCAGGCGCAATAAGGGGGCAGTATGAGCGAAAATGTATATCAATTTATAGACGTGCAGCGTGTAGATCCACGCAAAAAACCAATCTCGTCGCGTAAAAAATCGTTCGTAGAAATTTATGAACCCTTTTCAGAAAATCAGGTTAATTCACAAGCGGATCGTTGCCTTGATTGTGGTAACCCTTATTGTGAGTGGAAATGTCCAGTACATAATTATATTCCACAATGGTTAAAACTGATCCGTACAGGGCGTATTTTAGAGGCCGCTGAGCTATCGCACCGTACTAACAGTTTGCCAGAAGTGTGTGGACGAGTATGCCCGCAAGACCGCTTATGCGAAGGCTCATGTACATTAGATGAAGAGTTTGGTGCAGTAACAATCGGTAATATTGAAAAATACATCACCGACACCGCGTTTAAAATGGGCTGGAAACCAGACATGTCCTATGTGACATGGACTGATAAAAAAGTTGCCATTATTGGCGCAGGGCCTGCGGGCCTAGGCTGTGCAGATATCTTAGTGCGTAATGGCGTAAAGCCTGTGGTATTTGACCGTCACCCTGAAATTGGTGGGCTGTTAACCTTTGGTATTCCTTCTTTTAAATTAGAAAAAGAAGTCATGCAAAAACGTCGCGAAATATTTACCGAAATGGGTGTTGAATTCAAGCTTAATGTCGAAGTAGGTAAAGACATTAGCATGGATGAAATTCTTAATGAGTATGACGCTGTATTTTTGGGAGTGGGGACTTATCAAAGTATGCGAGCGGGGCTTGAGAACGAAGATGCACCGGGGGTGCATGATGCCCTGCCATTCTTAATTGGTAACACTAATCGTGTTATGGGTTACGATGAGTCTAAACAAGCCTGCATTGATATGGCAAACCAAAAAGTAGTGGTACTAGGTGGTGGTGATACAGCAATGGACTGTGTGCGTACCTCTATTCGTCATAACGCGTTAAAAGTAACGTGTGCTTATCGTCGTGATGAAGAGAACATGCCTGGTTCAAAACGCGAAGTAAAAAATGCCAAAGAAGAGGGCGTCATTTTTACTTATAACGTTCAGCCTAAAGGGATTGTACTTGATGAAAAAGGTGCTGTAGCCGGTGTTAAAATGGTAAAAACTCAGCTTGGCGAGGCAGATGAAAACGGCCGCCGTCGCGCTGAGGAAGTACCAGGTTCAGAGCATATTATTGAAGCCACACAAGTGATTATGGCATTTGGTTTTAAGCCACATAAAATGGATTGGTTAGAGCAGTACGACGTAGAAATTAACCACTGGGGTGGTATTAATGCACCCGAGCAAGGTGAATTTACACATCAAACCACTAATCCTAAAATATTTGCTGGTGGCGATATTGTTCGTGGTTCAGACTTAGTGGTCACCGCTATATTTGAGGGGCGTAACGCTGCAGAAGGCATTATGGATTATTTAAAAGTGTAAATAATGCTTTTGTTAGAATGGAGTCAAAAGCAAACCTTCGGGTTTGCTTTTTTTATTTTTTCAGTTTTACAAACAAAAGTAAATATTTATGGTTCCATAGTCGGTGTTTAAGGTCTACAAAAAGGGACGTAGGTTTTGACCTAGCTATTTAACCTGAGATCTGGTT
>NZ_PNCV01000094.1:0-10193 GCF_005886925.1 Pseudoalteromonas sp. S3260 | reverse complement strand
GAAGTTGCAGCTGAGCCTGAACTTGAATCAGAGTCTGAGCTTAAAGATCAGCCTGAACTTGATGTTGAATCAGAAGATGATTTTACCGATACGTCTTCTAATTTACTCGATCCAGAAGACGCGCTTGATGAGTACAACGATGAAAACCTCGATAGCGTTGATGAGCTGCTGAGCGAGTTAGAACAAACAAGTGATGATTATGTAGAAGCACCTGATTGGTCAGTTGATGGCTTAGATGAGCAATCTGAAACAGAACCAGAAGCAGAGCCAGAACTTGAAGCTGAGCCTGAGCTTGAAGTAGAACCAGAACTTGAAGCAGAGCCAGAGCTTGAAGCAGAGCCTGAGCTTGAAGAAGAGCCAGAACTTGAAGCAGAGCCTGATGTTGGATCAGAAGATGATTTTACCGATACGTCTTCTACTTTACTCGACCCAGAAGATGCGCCTGACGAATACAACGATGAAAACTTCAAAAGTGTCGATGATCTTTTAAGTGAGCTTGAGCAAACAGGCGATGAGGATGAACAAGTACCTGATTGGTCAATGGATGACTTAGACGATGATCTTGATGAAGATGAAATTGATTTAGGTGATGATCCGCTTGCTGGCGATATCCAAAACAATGATTTATCGACAGATGACGATGAGCTATATGAGCCTGAAATAATCACCCCAAGTGAAGAACTTGAGGAGTATCCTGAGTTAGAGCTTGATGATGAGTTGCCTTTATCTGATGAAGAGCATCAATCACTAACACCACAAGAGCTACAAGGTGATAATTTAGATGGTGATGCCACAGGTATGTCGCCTAGTCAGGCAGAGCAAGATCTCGCTAATGCTCTATCAGCAGGTAATGATCTCGATAGCCTAGAAGATGACTTTGATGATGAGCTGTTACTTAACAATGAGTTTTCAGAGTTAGATATAGAGCAAGCTTTAGATAATGATATTTCAGAGTCTGCAGATCTGACTGAACAAGCTGCAGATGAGCAAGCTGTTAGCTCTAATGATGATTTTGACGATGATCAACTTGATGCGTTAACAGAGTCAGCTGAATTTACCGATCAGCAAACAAATGCTGATCGTGAAGCTGATTTAACGCAAACGTCAGTACCGTCAGAATCAGACATGATTTCAGATGATGAACTAGATGATGAGTTCATGGCTGATTTAACGCAAACAGATTTTGATTCATTACTGAATGAGTTGGCTGAACCTGATGATGTTGATTTAAGCGACAGCAGTGAATTCGATGTTGATTTTAATAGCTTACTAAGTGAAGACTTAGCTGACGAAAGCGCATCCTCGTTACAAGAGCCTATTGAGCAACCTGAGGTTACTGAGCCATTAGCGCAGGATGACTTTGTTGATATTGATGCATTATTAGAGCAAAGCGATGAAGCTGATTTAGATCACGAACCTTACACAGACGTCGATATGGATGTTGGTTTAGGTGAGTATGATTCACTTCTGGCTGGTGATAACCCTATGGATGTTGATACCCAAAGCGGGGGTTACTCAGCTAAGCTTGATCTTGCACATGCCTATATTGAGATTGATGATGCAGACTCAGCAGTTAAAATCCTGGATGAGATCATTAATAATGGCCCGGATGATGTGCAAGAAGAAGCGAAAAGCTTAAAGGCTAAACTTAAAAATTAATAACCAAGCTCCTGTAAGGTATGGTTGATATGAAAACCCGTTATTAGTGATGCTAATAGCGGGTTTTTTGTATTGCATAGTTAGGAACCTTAGTTCGCTGCTTTTATTGGGGCGCCATATAGCATAAAATGCAGCGTCGATTAGCACAGTAGGTAAAGCAGTAATTATGCGAGTAGCACTTGGAGTAGAATACAATGGCGCACGTTACAGTGGTTGGCAGCGTCAATCACACGTAAATAGTGTACAACAAGAAGTAGAAAAAGCGTTGTCGCGCATTTGTAATCATCCAGTTGAAATTGTATGTGCAGGGCGTACCGATGCCGGTGTACATGGCACTGGACAAGTAGTGCATTTTGATACACATGCTGAGCGTGAAATGGTGGCCTTTACATTAGGTATGAACACCTTATTACCCAAAGATATTGCTATTCGTTTTGCACAACCTGTGGCGGAAGACTTTCATGCCCGCTTTAGTGCAACTGCTCGTCGTTATCGTTATGTTATTTATAATTATGCGTTTCGTGGTGCGGTATTAAATGAAGGTGTTACCCATTTTCATCATCCTTTAGATGAAGTGAAAATGCAGCAGGCTTGCCAATATTTATTAGGTGAGCATGACTTTACCTCGTTTAGAGCGCTTCACTGCCAAGCTAATACGGCAACGCGAACGATTCATCATTTATCGGTACAGCGCCAAGGTGCTTATGTCATTATTGATATTAAAGCCAATGCGTTTTTGCATCATATGGTACGTAATATTACCGGGTGTTTAATGGATATCGGTTTACATAAACATGAACCAATTTGGTTAAAAGAGCTGTTAGATGTTAAAGAGCGGGCCAAAGCGAGCGCCACAGCAAAAGCGGCGGGTTTATATTTAGTAGATGTTGATTACCCAGAACACTTTAATATTCCTAGAACGCCGTTGGGGCCTTTGTTTTTAGCCGATACCGATATTTAAAAGGTAATCAGGTGATGATTTTTATACGCTATTATTCGTAGGGCTAACTACTAAGACCAGTTTTTTATACCGTGATAGCGTAATTCATGTTTTAATTGGAAAAATTTGTTTGCATGGTTAACATGTAGACTCGCGACACAGAACAGCATTAAGAGAGTTGCAAATGAGTTGGCTAGAAAAAATCTTACCAAAAACGACTAAATCTTCAGGTCGTAAAGAAATTCCAGAAGGTGTATGGGCTAAATGTACGTCATGTGATTCAATTTTATACAAAGCAGAATTAGAAAAGTCACTAAATGTATGCCCTAAATGCGACCATCATATGCGTGTTAGTGGTCGTAAACGTCTTGAACAGTTTTTAGATGACGGTGACCGCCACGAATTAGGCGCTCAACACGAGCCTAAAGATGTGCTTAAATTTAGAGACTCAAAAAAATACTCAGACCGTATCAATGCAGCTCAAAAGTCAAGCGGTGAAAAAGACGCGCTTGTCGCAATGAAAGGGAACCTAAAAGGTATTCCGGTTGCTGCTGTTGCATTTGAATTCTCATTTATGGGTGGCTCAATGGCATCGGTTGTAGGTGCCCGTTTTGTTGACGCGGTTGACCAATGTTTAGAGCATAATATGCCGCTGATTTGTTTTTCTGCATCGGGCGGTGCACGTATGCAAGAAGCCCTTATGTCACTTATGCAAATGGCTAAAACCAGTGCGGCACTGGCTAAAATGACTGAAAAAGGCCTACCGTTTATTTCTGTAATGACAGATCCAACAATGGGTGGTGTATCAGCATCATTGGCAATGCTTGGTGATATTAACGTTGCAGAGCCTAAAGCTTTGATTGGTTTTGCCGGTCCGCGTGTTATTGAACAAACTGTTCGCGAAACGCTACCAGAGGGTTTCCAACGCAGTGAATTCTTGTTAGAACATGGCGCAATCGACATGATTATAGACCGTCGAGAAATGCGCGATACGCTAGCACGTATCTTAGCAAAATTTATGAACTTGCCTTCTACGGAACAAGAGCATAGAGTAGCGTAAATTTCAGCTTTACTGATTACATGCTATGACAAAAACAATTCCTAGCCAATCATCAAGCCTTGATGATTGGCTTTGTTATTTAGAGAGTGTTCACCCTGCTAATATAGAAATGGGTTTAGAACGCGTTGCTCGTGTTGCTAACAACATTGGGCTTTTAACCTCCTCAAGTAAAATCATTCTTATTGCAGGCACCAATGGCAAAGGCACAACAGCACGTTGTTTAGAGTCACTGTTATTAGCCCAAGGTTATCGTGTTGGTACTTATGCTTCTCCGCATTTAATTCGTTACAATGAGCGCGTACGCGTTGATGGCGCAGAGCTTGACGATCAATACCATGTCGATGCGTTTAATTTATTAGAACAAGGTCGTAGTGACATCCCACTGACATATTTTGAATATGGCACCTTAGGCGCGTTAGCAATATTCAAGCGTTTAGAGGTTGATTACGTGCTGTTAGAGGTAGGTTTAGGCGGGCGTTTTGACGCGACCAATATTGTTACCCCCTATGCCAGCATCATTACCACGATTGACTTAGATCATAAAGAATACTTAGGTGACACGCGTGAATTAGTTGCTTATGACAAAGCGGGTATTTTTCGAGAGAGTACTCCTGCAATTATTGGGGACTTAAATATTCCACATACAATGACCGATTATGGTAAAGAAATTAACGCTAATATGGTGTTATCTGGCAGCGACTTTATTTTTAAAGAGCACGCGCAGAGTTTTAGTTGGCAATTTAAAGAGCATAATCTTGAGTTACCTAAACCAGCAATTCCATGTCAAAATGTAGCCACGGCACTAACCGCACTATCGGTATTAAACTTATTACCGAGCGATGAGGTGATTACTCAGTGTTTAGTGAACTTAGTCGTTGAGGGACGTTTTCAACAACTAAGTGCAGAGCCATTAGTGTATACCGATGTGGCACATAACCCTGAATCAGCTCGCTATTTAGCGACTAAATTAGCAAGCTATAAAGATAAAGGCTTTAAAATTCATGCATTAGCCGCTATGCTTGCTGATAAAGATAAGGTCGGTGTGCTTAAAGAAGTTAGTGATGTAGTAGATGAATGGTCGTTTGCGAGCTTAGAGGGCCCACGCGGCGATAGCGCTGCTAATCTACATCAGGCACTTTTAAGTATTCCTAATAGTTATTTTAAACAGGGTTATAATAGCGTAGAGGCAGCATTGGATACTATCTTGCCAAACCAGCCAAGTAACACACTATTAATTGTATTTGGTTCATTTTTTACCGTGGCTGGCGCTATTCATTACTTTAAAAAATAGAGAGGATGTCGGTGAACTCAGGTTTTATTAATCGCTTAGTCGGTACAAGTATTGTGGTGATCGCAGCAATTGTGTTTATTCCCAATATACTCGATGGTGAAAAAGCGCACTATAAAGAAGGCTTTAAAGCGATTCCAGAACGCTCTGAGTTCAAAACCATTGATTTACAAGAATCAATTGATCAGCAAGTGGCAAATACAGAACCATTAAAAGAGGATGAAATTGAAGATATTCAGCCTGATGATGCTGCATTTGAGCAACAAAACAGCTCTGCTGAAACTGACGTTACTGCACAGCCAGCAATGGTTGAAGCGGTCATAGCCGATGCAAAGCAAGGCACAGTAACTACCGGGCAAAATAACGCTACGCGTAATACTAATGAAAACTTAACAAGTATGGCGTATGTCATTCAGCTTGGTAGTTTTTCTCATGCGGCAAATGTAAAAGCGTTGCAGGCAAAGCTAAAAACGAAAGGTTTTAAAAGCTTTACTAGGCCAATTAAAACGCCAAATGGTACTTTAACTAAAGTATTTGTAGGACCGTCATTAAATAAAAATGAGCTGCAGTCTCAACTTCCCGCGCTGAAAGAGCTAACTAAACTAAACGGTAAAGTTACTCAATTTGAAGTGACCAAATAAATTCAATAAAAGGAAGTGTGTTTATCGCAAGATATTACACACTTACCTCGTCTTATTTTATACGTTTAACTAGACCTTTATCCCATTTTAGCTCGCTAACTTTACTTATCAATGCCCACACAAAAATAGCAAAATAGATGCGCTATAAACAAAATGTTTGTTGTTTTTATAACGGTGAATCTGCGCTATTTTTAATCTAATAATGGTGTGTGTTTACTCACCTGTAATCTCACGCTTAAACTTGCATCACAAGGAGGTTTAGGTATAGAATGCGCCCAAAATTAGCGACTAATTGGTTCTTATGATCTGGGTTGATTACGCCATTATTGGCATTATTGCACTCTCTACCATCATCGGTTTAATACGCGGCTTTGTTAAAGAAGCTATGTCATTAGCGGTATGGGCAGGGGCTTTCATCATCTCCAGCTTATTTTATCAATATTTAGCTTCCTTCCTAACATCCATTTCTGAACCCCTTTTAAGAAATGCGGCGGCCATTGCCATATTATTCTTTGCGACGCTATTGTTAGGCGGTTTACTAAACTATATTTTAGGTGAGCTTGTACAGCGAACCGGATTATCCGGCACAGACCGTGTTTTTGGTGTGGTGTTTGGTGCTCTTCGAGGCGTGTTGGTCGTGAGCGCGTTACTCTTCTTTCTTGATGCTTTTACTGGTGCGCCTAATACGCATTGGTGGGGCAACTCCATTTTGATTCCAGAATTTGGCTTTGTAGTTGAATGGTTCTTTTCGTACCTAGAAAACAACTCGAGCTTTTTAAATTCAGTAAACCGTTAATCGGCGAGGATAAATTACATGTGTGGTATCGTTGGAATAGTCGGAACATCGCCAGTTAATCAGGCGATTTATGATGGCTTAACCGTTTTGCAACACCGTGGCCAAGATGCTGCGGGTATCATAACTATTGAGAACAATACATTTAGCTTGCGCAAAGCAAATGGCCTAGTGAAAGATGTATTTCACACTCGTCATATGAAACGTTTGCAAGGCAACATTGGCATTGGCCATGTGCGCTACCCAACGGCGGGTTCTTCAAGCTCGTCAGAGGCTCAGCCGTTTTATGTAAACTCTCCATTTGGTATAGCGCTTGCACATAATGGTAACTTAACCAATGCCGAGTCGTTAAAAGAGCAGTTATTTTCAGAGGCACGTCGCCATGTTAATACGACTTCTGATTCTGAAATTTTACTTAACATCATGGCGCATGAGCTAAGTAAATCAGACAAACTAAAATTAGACCCTGAAGACATTTTCACCGCGGTTACTGAAGTCAACAATAAAGTAAGTGGCGGTTATGCCACTATCGCCATGATTATCGGTCATGGTATTGTGGCGTTTCGCGATCCAAACGGTATTCGTCCATTGGTGTTTGGTAAACGTGAATCAGCAAACGGCACTGAATACATGTTTGCCTCAGAAAGCGTAGCATTAAAGCCTGACGGTTTTGAATTTGTTCGTGACGTTGCCCCAGGCGAAGCTATCTATGTTACTGAAAATGGAGAGTTTCACTCTTTAAGCTGTGCAGATAAAGTGTCTTACTCACCGTGTATTTTTGAATTTGTTTATTTTGCGCGACCGGATTCAACCATTGACCGTATGTCAGTGTATGCAGCGCGTGTAAATATGGGGACTAAGTTAGGTGAAAAAGTAGCGCGTGAATGGGCAGACAAAGACATTGATGTGGTTATTCCTATTCCTGAAACCTCGTGTGATATTGCATTAGAAATGGCACGCGTGCTTGACTTACCGTATCGCCAAGGCTTTGTTAAAAACCGCTATATTGGCCGTACGTTCATTATGCCAGGTCAAGAGCTACGTAAAAAATCAGTTCGCCAAAAACTCAATGCGATTGACCGTGAGTTTAAAGGTAAAAATGTCCTACTTGTTGATGACTCAATTGTACGTGGTACCACCTCAGCACAAATTGTAGAGATGGCACGCGAGTCAGGCGCTAAAAATGTTTACTTTGCATCAGCAGCACCTGAAATACGCTTTCCAAATGTATACGGTATAGATATGCCATCTGCGGCAGAACTTATTGCACACGGCCGTGAAGTAGAAGATATTAACCAAAGCATTAGCTCTGATGGTTTAATCTTTCAATCGTTAAGCGATTTAATTGCTGCCGTTAGCCAAGAAAACCCAGAGATCACTAAGTTTGAAACATCAGTGTTTGACGGACAATACATTACTGGCGACATTGATCAAGATTACTTAAACCGTATAGATAAGCTGCGCAACGATTCAGCTAAAAGCATCCGTGAAAACGCGATGTCATCTAGTTTAGAAATACATAATCAAGATGAAAACGAATCTGATTAATAATGTAATGTCAGCCTGATAGTATTTTAAGGCTAATAAAAAAAGGAGCTTAACAGCTCCTTTTTTGCGTCTATGATAAAGGAATATTTAAGTAAACATGGGGCTGATAATACCGTTGGTCCATAGCATAGCGGTAAGTGCTAATATAATAACCAGTAAAATTAATCCACAGGTAACAACAGAGCTTGCATAAATAAAGCCGCGCTCCTGCGGAATGTGCATCAAAATTGGCACGCCGGTGTACAGTAAATAAACTGAGTAGGCCAGGGCCACTAATCCAACACACACCACAAACCACAGCTCAGGCCAAAAAGCAGCCAATGCTGACATAAATACCGGTGTAGCGGTATAAGCTGCCAGCTCAATTGTTTGGGTAAAAGTCGGTTTAGCACCAAAAGTAACCGCCATCCAATGGGCTAAATAGGCCAGTGCAAATACACCGCCAATTAAAGCGAAATACATGGCTGCGGCAATCATCAGTGCGCTTTCATGGGTTAAAAATACTGGATTACCTGTACCTATACTCCAGCCTAAGTAAACCGATGAGTAGTACCCCATTGCTGAGGGAAATAAAGCGATAAGCAAAATATGCGATAAGCTATAGGTTAAGCTTTCGTGACGGTTATCAATTGTTTGCCATTCTTCGAGTGGGTGGGCGTATAAGCCCCATAGGTGATTTAGTATCATTGCGTGCTCTCCATAAAAGGATATATTACTGTTTGGTTATAATTGGTTTGTTTTTATACAGTCCATTTAGTTATGGTTCAGTAAGTATACAAAGTCAAGTTATCCACATGCTTGCAATAAGAGCGAGTGTTTATTTTATTCAGCGTAATATTTCATGTTAAAATGCCATAATCGCAATTTTTAGCAATGAGTAGTCAGCGTGCCACATAGCCAGCTTTTAGAACCAATTAACAATTTTTTATTATGCAGTACTCCCGATGAGTGGGTTGAACAAGCAATCAAAAAAGAAAACTTACCCATCATATTAATTGATCACTTAATATGTGAATTAAAAGCGGCGCAAAGTGCCATGTTTTTAATTCGTAAGTATGCGGTAGATAAAGACAGCAGTGATGCACTGCTTGAATGGCTTAAACCGTTTGAAACGCTTATTTATAAACGTGAGGGAAATTGGCGTGATTTAGCGGCTAAAAATAAACTCACTAAATCCATTATCCCTAAATCTAACTCGCCTTATGGCCAAGATTTAATTGATAAAATGGTAATGCTGATAAAAGAAGAGCTGCATCATTTCTATCAAGTCCTCGAAATTATGGATGAATACGGTGTTGAATATAAAAGTATAACGCCATGTCGTTATGCCAAAGGCATGCTACGCAATGTTAAAACGTTTGAGCCTAATGCCTTAGTTGATAAGCTTATTGTAGGTGCTTACATAGAAGCTCGCTCGTGTGAACGTTTTGCCAAGCTTGCCCCGCATGTAGATAAACGCTTAGGGGATTTTTATATTTCATTGCTGCGCTCTGAGGCACGTCATTACCAAGATTATTTAACCCTTGCTCAAGACATTGCTGATTTTGATATCACCGAGCGGGTAAAAGAATTTTCTGAAATAGAAGCACAGTTAATTTTATCTGATGACGAAGACTTTAAGTTTCACAGTGGAACACCGTTAAGTAAAAGTGCTTAGTATACTTGAGTGCTACAAATGCGTTATGTTGTTGTAGCACATACTTTAGTATCAAAATTATTTTTAAATTAGACACTTCCAAAACTCTCTCTTAATATTTAAGCAAGTCGAATTTTGAGTTATCAACGATCTATATTGCTTTGTAATTCATTTTAATAAAAGGGCCATACCTTATTTATCGAAATTTTCCGAGAAAACCCATTGTTCGACGCGAAGCGGCGTCGATGGGATGAATCGGAATAGTTAGCCCTGCTCTTGAATGTATTTTCGAATTGTATCAGCAGCCGCATTTCCAACAGAGCAAACAAAATATCCGTCAGACCAAACTGTCTTTTTAACCCAGAATTGCTTTTTAAACCATTTAAATCTCGACCATAGACTTTGCGTTGTAGATTGTTTAATTCACCTAACGTAACTCGCAACGCTGATATTGGGAGAAATCGTTAGCAATATGTGTATATGATCTTTGTCCACCTCCATCTCTTCGATATTAAATTCTGAGCGCTCTGCAATTTCAGTGATTTTTTGTTTTACAAAATCACCTACATCACCTTTTAACAATTGTTTTCTATATTTAACTACAAGAATTAAATGTAGCGCTATTAAA
>NZ_PNCV01000093.1:0-18801 GCF_005886925.1 Pseudoalteromonas sp. S3260 | reverse complement strand
ACCAGATCTCAGGTTAAATAAGAAAATTGTATAAACCTAATGCAATACCAACCCCAAAGCACAGCAGCATAATCATGTTATCTGATGTTTTTTTTCACAAAAAAATCATCATAAGGTGAAAGCACTAATTTAGGTGGGGTGTAAAAGTATTCACTTTGAAATTTTGCAATTAACATATAGGAACGATTAGGCGTCAGCTCGGTTCAAAGTATTTTAATAAATTGCTTGCAAAGTAAAATGTTGTGAAGTAGTATCGCTGCTTGGCTATAAAAAGCCCTAGCGGTTAACCTCTTTACCCTGATCCAGTAAGCCCCGCAAAACGTATATTCAAAAGCTAAGTTATTGTACGGCGAGAACCCCTATTAATACCTTGATGATTTATTTTTAATATCATCGTAAAAGTGTCATAAAGATCGTCAACACTGTAATGAAGCTAAACACAATTAGATTATTTATCATCTGTAATGTGCTTTAAGAAAAAGCCCAGAATAAATAACAAAAATAAAGTGAGTTTTATTATGTCATACAAATATAACGGATCTATGATCCAAATAGCACATCCAGTGCAATCAATTTCGGTTAACAAACATCGTGTAATCTTCAGCGATACACAAGGTTTGAAAAATGCATTGTTTCAAAAAGCAAGTGATGCACGTCAATTTGTAAAGTGGCTCAAAGCCAGCTAATTATCATTGATAAGTTAAACACTTATAAATAAATCTAAATGCCAGCGTGAAGCTGGCATTTTACTTTTTGGTGTATTATTGACTACACTTAAATCCTTGTTTATTTATTCGTTGTAGTGCAAATGCGGTTTTCGTGGTTAATACTGTTAGTCTGTGTATTTTTAAGCACAAAGTGTAATGCCAGAACAATAAAATGGTTAACACATGATTTTGCGCCCTACTACATTATAAGCGGGCCGAACAAGTCCCAAGGTCGTGACGAAAGTATTATTTCGCTTTTAGAACAGCAGCTGCCGCATATTATCTTTGAAAAAGTGATCATCCCCTCAGGTAAAGTGATTCAGGAACTCGCAAACCTGCAGTCTAATGCCTGTGCTTTGTCGCTCTATAAGAATAAATACCGCGAAGAGCGTGTTTATTTCACACATCAAAGCTCTACAGCAGGGCTTTCGCCATCGATTGCCATGCATACCAAGCTAAGTAGTGCGCTTGAGATTGAAGACGCAAAACCGGTGTCATTAACCAATTTATTAGTTAATAAAAAGCTTACCTTAGGTGTATCTATGAATCGCTCCTATGGCAGTGAAATTGATAAAATAATCAACACCACACCCGGTATAAATCTGGTCATTCGGCCAACCCGCGATACCCTCAGTACGTTAACATATATGCTTAACCTTAAAAGAATTGATATTTTATTAGGTTACCCAAGTGAACATTATTATTTAGCAAAAACAATGGGCTTTACTGATAATTTAACCCAGCGGGTGCTCACTGAAGCACCAGAAATAAGTTACGGTTACATTGGCTGTACTAAAAACGAGCAAGGTGCAGAGGATATTGCTACGCTTAATCAACAACTCAAACTGATTAAGCAGACTGAAGACTATAAACAGATATTAACTCGGTGGTTACCAAGTCATTTCAAACCCAAATTAGAAGCGCATTTACAATAATAAAAAGCTAAGCGTGCTACTAATTAGCGCTTAGCTTTTTTAAAATAGTCTTACTGGCGAATACCTTCAATAAATAAACCAATATCAACATGGGTAGATGCTGGGCCTAAGTTATAGTCAATACCGTAGTCGGCCAGTTTTAAGCTAGTTTCTCCTTCAAAACCAACACGGTAACCACCCCATGGATCTTTACCTTCACCAATTTTATCTATTTCAAAGGTAATTGTCTTCGTAACACCGTGTAGAGTAAAGTCACCGGTTACTGTGGCTTCTTCACCGTCTTCGTCAAACTTAATCGCTGTACTCTTAAAGCTTGCCTGTGGGTATTTGCTTACGTTTAAAAAGTCACTACCACGTAAGTGTTTATCACGTTCTGCGTGATTTGAATCTAGGCTTGCCGTATCAATATTTACACTAATTTGAGACGCATTTGGATTTTTAGCATCGTAGTTAAATTTGCCATCAAAGGTATTAAAACGACCGTGCAGCCAGCTGTAGCCTAAATGTTTAATCTTAAAGTTTACAAAAGCATGCGCACCTTTTGTGTCAATAACATAATCTGCGGCATTCGCAGTGGTCGCTGTCATAAACATCGCTGCTGATAACGCTGAAGTTAAAAATAATTTTTTCATTTTAATCATCCTTTTGTAATGTGATCATTCTAATTAATGTTTTATCTTTATCGATAAAGTGATGTTTTAGCGCACCTAACACGTGCAATACTACAAATCCAATTAATAAGCATGCGCTATAGAAATGGATTTGCCCGGCTATATCAGCCTGAGAATCAAACGCAAAGTCGATAGCTTTTACATAAAAAAAGCCAAATACTTCTATGGGTCGTCCATCAGCCGTCGAAATTAAATACCCTGACACTATAATGATCAGTAAAAACAGATACATTAAAATATGTGCTGTTTGGGCTAATTGATTTAACTGCTTGTTACTGCCAATCGGACTTGGTTTAACACTAAAGTGTCGCCATAGCAGCCTAAAAACAAAAACCGCTGCTAAGCTAAGGCCAATGCTTTTATGTAGGTCTAATGATCCTTTATACCAACTATCATAATAAGTCAGCTCAACCATATATAAACCTAAACCAAACAGACCAAACACGGTCAGCGCCATTAGCCAGTGTAAAAATATAGCCACCACGCCATAGCTGGTTTTTGAGTTTTTAAACATTCCCTACTGCCAATCTCTTATTTAGTAATAACACTACGATATAATGATTAAGTGGTGATTAAAATAGCATATGTAAACACTTATCGTGCGTATACGCACAGTAAATGATATAAGGTTAGTATAATTGCAAATAACGTTGAGAAGGAATTAGCTAGCAGCTGACTCGTTAAGAGACACGTATATTTGGCTATTAGGTTCAACCTGCAAGCAGGCAATCAGGCCCTCTTTTATTAGTTCTAACATAGCGATAAAACTAACAACAACCCCACTGCGTCCCTCTTCAAAGGTAAATAGTTGAGTAAACGCAACCGGCGTTTTTGATTGGGATAAGGTATTTAAAATCAAGCTCATGCGCTCACGCGTTGAAAGGCTTTCAGCGCTAATTAAATGATGCTCGAATGTTTTTGCACGCGCCATGACATCGCTTAGCGCTAACAATAAATCTTTAATTGCCAGTTCAGGTAATGGCTGGTTTTTTTCTGCTAGTTCTGGCACGCTTGCCTGCGCTATAAAGATATCGCGGCCAACACGAGGTAGGCTGTCTATATTTTCGGCCGCTTTTTTAAATTGTTCGTACTCTTGTAAGCGTTTTATAAGTTCGGCGCGGGGATCGTCTTCTTCTTCTAACTCTTCATGAACAGGCAGTAACAGCCTAGATTTAATTTGGGCCAGCAATGCCGCCATTACTAAATATTCACCCGCGAGTTCTAGCTGGAACTCGCTCATCATTTCTACATATTTTACATACTGCTCAGTAATGCTAAAAATAGACAACTCAAGAACATCTAGCTTATGCTTTTTAATTAGATAAAGCAGCAGATCCAAAGGCCCTTCAAAGGTTTCTAAAATAACTTCAAGCGCATCAGGCGGGATATATAAATCTTCGGGTTTATCGACAACGGCTTTACCATGTAAAAAAGCCAGAGGCAGCTTTTGCTGCAGTGGCATATCAGGTGTTGGCGTTGATGATAGCGTCTCAGACTGTTTCATTGTTATTCAAATGGCGTTGTATCACCGCAACCAACACGAAGAATTTGAATATCATCTTCTGATAAATCAATCACTGTGGTCGCCTGCTCAGGTAAATACCCACCATGAATAATTAAGTCCACATGTTTATCAAGGCGCTCTAAAATGTCATCGGGATCAGCTTGAGTAAACTCTTCGCCCGGTAAAATAAGTGAGCACGACATTAAGGGTTCACCCAGCTCAGCTAATAAAGCACACGCTATTGGGTGCTCTATAACACGTATGCCTATGGTTTTTTTCTTGTCGTTTAATAACCGCTTAGGCACTTCTTTTGTACCTTTAAAAATAAACGTGTAAGGCCCTGGGGTATTATTTTTAATAAGCCTAAACATTTGGTTATCAACACGCGCATAAGTAGACAGCTCAGATAAATCACGGCATACCAAAGTAAAATTGTGATGTTTTTCAATACCACGAATACGTTCAATGCGCTCTTTAGCTTGCTTATTACCTAAATTACAGCCTATCGCGTATCCTGAATCTGTAGGATACACAACTACGCCGCCTTGTTTAATAATATCAACAGCTTGAGAAATTAATCTAGGCTGTGGATTATCTGGATGTATATGAAATAATTGACTCATAATGCAACTCCTTCGTGCTTTTCCCATGTTTGCCAAACCCCTTGGCAATCTTTAGGTAAGTATAAATTTTTTCCAAGTTCTAAATAGCTAGTCGGAAAATGAAAATCAGAGCCTTGTGAGCAAAGTAGCTCGTATTCTTGGCTCAATAGCCCTAAAAACTGACGTTCACTTGGCGTCTGCTGCGGCTGAGCAACTTCCATTGCATCTCCGCCTACTGATTTAAATTCCACTAACAATTTACGTAGCCACTTGTTCGACATTTTATAGCTACTTGGGTGCGCTAAAACGGCCACCCCACCTGCGGCATGAATCGCCGCAATAGCTGTTTGCATATTACACCAATTACTTGGCACGTAACCGGTTTTACCTCGCCCTAAATACTTTTTAAATACCCCAGGAAAGTTTTTAGCTACACCACGCTCAATCAATGCTCTGGCAAAGTGAGCGCGGGTAATTTGTGCATTTTCGGCCAGCTCGCGAGCTTGTTGGAAAATACCATCGAATCCGTTTTTATTTAGTCGATGGCCAATCTCTATTGCGCGGGTTTCGCGTTTTTGCTGCTGCTCGCTCAGTAATATATGCAAGGTACTATCGTTGGTATCAATATTTAGTCCAACAATATGAATTTCAAAACTTTCCCACTTGGTTGATATTTCAACCCCGTTAATAAGTTTAAGCGGCAAATTTTCACTTTTGATAAAAGCCCGTGCAGGTTCAATAGCAGCCACCGTATCGTGATCGGTAATAGCAAATACATCAATATTTTTGTCGACTGCTCGCGCTAATAATTCCTCAACGGTTAAATGGCCGTCTGAGTGCGTGGTGTGGCTATGTAGGTCGTATTTTATCAAATGAAAACTACTTAAATTTAGGGTTTAACGGTGTTTCACCCAGTATAACAAGTTTTTTAACTAAATTGTTTTAAATAAACACTTGACACAAAAGCAGTTGATACGTTTTACTGTAGCCACTTTTAGACATTAAAGAATTAACAACAATGAAAAATACAATTCACAACATCATTTGGTGGTGGCACTCTTAAAATCAAGGGTGATGAATTGTCGTGTCTAAACAAAAAATTCTAACCCGCTACCATGCGGGTTTTTTTATAACTAAATTTTGCAATACAAAATTAACAGGAATTAAAAACATGAATAACGTAAACACTCTTACACATCATTGGTGGTGGCGCCTGGCATAGCGGGACGGTAATGGTCTATCTATAATTTAGACATCGTTATTCAAACCCCGCACTGCTTAGCATTGCGGGGTTTTATTTTTTTAGGGGATGAGGTTTGATTTTTAGTCATATAACAACAACACCAGGTGAAGTGACCAGCATAACGCAAGTACGAGACTACATAAGTAGCCCACTTGCATTGTATGCCGCACTTGATAAACCTAACTCACTATTACTTGAATCTGCAGAGATAGATTCTAAAGATAGCGTAAAAAGCTTAATACTCGTTGATTGTGCACTGCGTATTGTCTGCCAAGGCAATCAAGTGAGCGTAACAGCACAATCAAATAACGGGCAGCAGTTACTCAGTTATTTACAAGCTAATGTAAAAAACTGCGCATCACAGTTATCCGATACCACACTAACACTGGCGTATCACCCAACAGATGACACAATAGACCAAGCCAGTAAGCTGATTGCAGATAATGCTTTTAGCGCATTACGCACCTGTTTAAACAGCATTAAAAGTACCACTAACAATCCATTCTCGGTGTTTTTAGGCGGTGTATTTGCCTACGACATGGTGGCTAATTTTGAACAACTCACCGATGTACCCGACGGGGAAAACACCTGTCCAGACTATGTTTTTTATTTAGCAGAAACTCTGGTTGTTATTGATCATCAAAAACAAACAACGGAATTAATTGGTAACGTATTTAATGGCCCTGATGTACATGCAAACTGCTTTGAAGTAGGCAAACAATTAGAGCGCTTGAATACATTATGCAACCATGCTGCTGATTTCAGCGCACCAAGCCAAACTGGCGACTGCCCAGTGAGTGTTGATATTAGTGATGAGCAATACTGCCAGCAAGTAATTAAGCTCAAGCGACACATAGTCGATGGCGATATTTTTCAAGTGGTGCCCTCTCGTACCTTCTCACTACCCTGTCCTGACTCTTTACATGCCTACAGCCAGCTAAAAAAACAAAACCCTAGTCCGTACATGTTTTATATGCGCGATGAAGATTTCTCATTATTTGGCGCATCTCCTGAGTCCGCGCTTAAATACGAAGTTAAATCCCAACAGGTCGAGGTTTATCCGATTGCCGGCACACGCCCTCGCGGCAAATTTGCTAATGGACAAATCAACCCTGATTTAGATAGCCGTATTGAGCTTGAGCTTAGAAACGATCAAAAAGAACGTGCAGAGCATTTAATGCTGGTTGATTTAGCGCGTAATGATGTGGCGCGCATTAGCGTGCCGGGTACGCGCCATGCCAAAGAGCTATTAAAAGTAGACCGTTACTCACAAGTAATGCACTTAGTGTCGCGCGTGGTGGGGAAATTAAAACCCGAACTAGATGCCCTACATGCTTATCAAGCCTGTATGAACATGGGCACATTAGTGGGCGCGCCAAAGGTAAGAGCTGCAGAGCTTGTGCGCCAAACCGAAGGAAAGCGCCGCGGCAGTTATGGCGGCGCAGTTGGCTATTTAACTGGTGATGGTGCAATGGATAGCTGTATTGTTATTCGTGCAGCCTTTGTTAAAAATAATATTGCTTATGTGCAAGCTGGCGCTGGGGTTGTGTTTGATTCAGACCCAATGTCAGAGGCTAACGAAACCCGCGCAAAAGCACAGGCAGTGATCACCGCGATTAAATCGACATATGAGGCTGTATAAAATGAGTGAAGCACACCCTATTAAAATTTACTTTTTAGATAACTTTGACTCATTTAGCTATAACCTTGTTGATGAACTAACAATGCTAGGTGCTGAGTTAGTTGTTTACAGAAATAACATTAGCGCTGAAGTAATATTCAACAAAATGCAGGCAGAGCACAAGCAGGTATTACTGGTTTTATCGCCAGGCCCAGGGGCACCCAGTGATGCGGGCTGCCTAATGGAATTAATTAGCTTGTGCAAAGGTAAATTTCCAATGCTAGGCATTTGTTTAGGCCAACAAGCACTAACACAAAGTTACGGCGGAGTAATCGGTCATGCTGGTGAAACCGTACATGGTAAATCATCAATTATTGAGTTAGACGATCACCCGGTGTTTAACGGAATGGGCAGCACTATGCCAGTGGCGCGTTATCACTCATTAATGGCCACAAAAGTACCTGATAACTTAGCGGTTATTGCAAAGTATCAAGATATTCCAATGGCTATTTATCATCATCAAGACACTGCGCTGGGTTATCAATTCCACCCAGAATCTATTTTAACGCCCAATGGCGCTATGCTGCTGCAGCAAAGCGTTGCCTATTTAACGCGTGCCAAATAAAGGGAACATTATGACTACACAATTACAAAACTCGCTTAATGTTCAACAGGCTATTGAGCACGTTATTGCCAAGCAATCATTGAGCTATGCACAAGCAAAAACACTTTTTGATCAAATTATGCAAGGGAATATGAGCGATATTGAGCTCTCTGCACTGTTAATTAGCCTTAAAATGAAAGGTGAAATAAGCGATGAAATCGCCGGTGCCGCGGCCTCAATGCGTGAAAACGCCGTGGCATTTATAACCAATAAAACTCAACTTGCCGATAGCTGTGGTACCGGTGGCGATGGTTCGAACACTATTAATATCAGTACAACCGCGGCAGTTGTGGCAGCCGCTGCCGGTGTTAATATGGTAAAACATGGCAATCGCAGTGTATCAAGTAACTCAGGGTCTGCTGATTTACTCAAAGCCTTGGGGATCAATATTGATATGACTCCCACGCAAGCGGCTAAATGCCTTGAACATACAAATTTTACCTTTTTATTTGCACCGCACTATCACAGCGGCGTGCGCCATGCGATGAACGTACGAACCACTTTAAAAACCCGTACTATTTTTAATATTCTTGGGCCGCTAGCTAATCCCGCGGCCCCAGATGTTCAATTACTGGGGGTATACGATGAATCTTTGTGCCTACCTATGGCGCAAACTCTTCATACTCTGGGCACTAAGCGCGCTATGATAGTTCACGGCTCTGGCACCGACGAAATCGCCTTGCATGGCCCAACACAGGTTGTTGAGCTGGATAACGGCAAAATCACCCAATACACACTCAACCCTAGTGATTTTGACCTTGCAAACTATTCACTTGAACAATTAGCCGGTGAAGGCCCACAATACAATGCAAACGCCAGCCTTGCCATTTTACAGGGCAAAGGTAGCGAGGCACATAACGCCGCTATTATTGTTAACGTTGCTGCATTGCTGTACTTAACTGGCCAAGCACAATCGTTAAAACAAGGTGCACAAATAACACACTCATTATTACGTTCAGGCAAGGCCATGGACACACTAAATGCAATTATTGAGGTAAGTCATGGCTAATGTATTAGACAAAATTATTGCCGATAAAAAAATAGAACTCATTGAACGCAAAGCAGCGCGCCCACTTGAGAGCTTTAAGCATCAAGCTAAACCCACCACACGTAGCTTTTATCAAGCGTTAGCGGCACCTGGCACGCAGTTTATTTTAGAGTGCAAAAAGGCATCGCCTTCTAAAGGGTTAATTCGTCAGCCGTTTGATTTAACAGAAATCACCCAAGCGTATAAGCAGTATGCCACTTGTATGAGTGTATTAACTGACGAAAAGTACTTTCAGGGTAGCTTTGATTACCTTGAGTTTGTGCGCAGCCAAGTAGAGCAGCCACTTATTTGTAAAGACTTTTTTATTGATGAATACCAAGTCTATATGGCACGTATTTATGGTGGTGACGCTATATTACTGATGCTATCAGTGCTTGACGATAAGCAGTATAAAGCACTGCATGCCGTCGCCGATTCGTTAAATATGTCGGTACTAACTGAGGTGAGTAACGAAGAAGAAGTGCATCGTGCACTGGCACTCAATGCACAAATAATAGGTATTAATAATCGTGACTTGCGCGATTTAAGCACCGACTTAGCCACAACCGAACGACTACGTAAACTTATTCCTAACGATAAAGTGGTTATTTCAGAGTCAGGTATTTATACCCATCAAGATGTAAAGCGTTTAGCGCCTTTATGTAATGGATTCTTAATTGGCAGCTCATTAATGGCTGAGGCTGATTTATTACAAGCGTGTCGCCACGTAATCCTAGGCGAAAACAAAGTCTGTGGATTAACCCGTAATCAAGATGCCATTGCGGCTTACGACAACGGTGCCCTTTATGGCGGATTAATTTTTTATCCAAAATCACCGCGCTTTGTCGATTTAGATTGCGCCAAAGAAATCAGCCAAAGTGCCCCTTTAAAATTTGTTGGGGTGTTTGTTAATGCCGCCATAGCAGAGGTTGCTGAGCACGCTAAACAACTAAAACTGTCTGCTGTTCAATTACATGGCCAAGAAGATGAACATTACATTGCATCCTTACGTAATGAACTACCACGTCATTGTGAAATATGGAAAGCACAGGCCATCAAAAATGCTTTACCTCAACCGATTACAGGAGCCGATCGCCATTTATACGACACCCACAGTGATTCACTGGCTGGCGGCACAGGCAAAACATTTGATTGGTCGGTACTTCGCGATGCCACGACCCCATTTATGCTTGCTGGCGGCTTAAACCCAGACAATATTAGCGATGCACTTTTTCAAGGTGCTCTTGGGCTTGATTTAAATTCAGGTGTTGAAGAGTCTCCAGGTAAAAAGTGTGCAAACAAACTACATCATGCTTTTACAAGTATCAGAAATTATTGAGGTTAAAATGCAAAATCCAGCTTATTTTGGCGAGTTTGGCGGTATGTTTGTACCCCAACTGCTTGTCCCTGCGCTTAAGCAGTTAGAAAACGAATTTAATAAAGCACAAAAAGATCCTGAATTTCAGGCAGAGCTAAGTAAATTACTCAACGAGTATGCGGGTCGTCCTACCCCGCTTACTTTAACGCGTAACTTAGTTAAAAACCCAAAAGTAAAACTGTACTTAAAGCGTGAAGATTTACTCCACGGTGGTGCGCACAAAACAAACCAAGTTTTAGGCCAAGCACTACTTACCAAACGTATGGGTAAAAAAGAAGTGATTGCTGAAACAGGCGCCGGCCAGCACGGCGTTGCAACGGCACTTGCCTGTGCGTTACTTGGACTAAAATGCCGCATTTATATGGGTGCAAAAGATGTTGAACGCCAACAACCAAATGTATTTAGAATGAAGCTAATGGGCGCTGAAGTTATTCCGGTAACCGCAGGCTCGGGTACATTAAAAGATGCGGTTAACGAGGCACTGCGTGATTGGTCTGCCAATTATCAAGAGGCTCATTACCTTTTAGGTACTGCAGCGGGTCCTCACCCATTCCCGACTATTGTACGTGAATATCAAAAAATTATTGGTGAAGAAGCAAAACAACAAGTACTTAAAGCCGAAGGCCGTTTGCCTGATGCGGTTATTGCGTGTGTAGGCGGTGGGTCTAACGCAATTGGTATGTTTAGCGATTTTATTGATGAGCCAAGCGTTAAACTCATTGGCGTTGAACCTGCAGGTAAAGGGTTAGACACGCACGAACATGGCGCAACTATCTGTAAAGGAACAAAAGGTATTTTGCACGGTACTTACACTTATATTATGCAAAATACAGATGGCCAAATTGAAGAGTCTTACTCTGTATCGGCGGGACTAGATTACCCCGCAGTTGGCCCTCAACATGCCTTTTTGCACGAAACTGGCCGTGCTCAATATGTCGGTATTACCGACACCAAAGCACTTGATGCCTTTCAAGCATTAGCTAAACACGAAGGGATTATTCCTGCGCTTGAATCAAGTCATGCGCTAGCCTATGCTCTCGAATATGCAGAAGAGCAAACGCAAGACAGTATCATTGTTATTAATTTAAGTGGTCGTGGCGACAAAGACTTAGCCCACGTACACAAGGTATTATCAGAGGAAGGTCAACTATGAGCCAGGTAAAAACTGACCGTTATGGACAAATGTTTGCCGCGCTTAAAGAGCAAAACCAAGGTGCTTTTGTGCCGTTTGTAACCATTGGCGATCCAGGTAAAGCGCAAAGCATTGAAATTATTAAAAGTTTAATTGATGGCGGCGCTGACGGGCTTGAATTAGGTATTCCGTTTTCCGACCCGATTGCCGATGGCCCTGTGATTCAAAAAGCCAATATTCGTGCCTTAAACGTGCATATTAATACGCAAGACTGCTTTGATATTATTAAAGAGATCCGTGAATATAACGCCGACATTCCAATTGGTTTGTTATTGTATTCAAACTTAATATTTAAACGTGGCTTAGAAAAGTTTTACACCGATGCAAAAGCAGTGGGTGTTGACTCTATTTTAGTGGCTGATGTGCCATTGCATGAGTCTAAAATGTTTAGAAAAGCAGCCATGGCCAATGGTATAGACCCGATTTTTATCGCTACACCGAACGCCAGTGACGATACCCTGCGTGAATGTGCCTCATACGGCCGTGGCTACACCTACTTGCTTTCTCGCGCAGGGGTAACAGGTACAGACACGAAAGCACAAATGCCAGCAACGCATGTGGTTACGCGTTTGCAAGAGTACCACAGTGCGCCTGCGTTATTAGGCTTTGGTATTTCAACGCCTGAAGATGTAAAAGCGGCACTTAAAGCCGGTGCTGCGGGGGCTATTTCGGGCTCTGCTGTCGTAAAAATCATTGAAGCAAACTTAGATGATATAGACGCGATGACCTCGCAGCTAAAAACATTTGTAAGCGATATGAAAGCCGCTACTGCGCTTTAATAGCGAGCTGTGTTTTATCATTATCAATAAAAAAGGGCATATAACATGCCCTTTTCTATTTAAAAGCCCACAGCTAGTGCGCTTGGTGCTTACCTTCGAGTATTTCTTCAATAAATTTTGCATTAAATGCATCTAAATCTGCAGGGCTGCGACTAGTGACTAAGCCGTTATCAACACACACTTCTTGATCTACCCAATGAGCTCCGGCGTTAATTAAATCGCTTTTAATACTAGGGAAAGAGGTCACTTTTTTATCTCTGAGCTTGTTAATCTCCGCGAGTAACCACGGCGCATGGCAAATAGCGGCCACGGGTTTGTTTTTCTTTGCTCCAAAAAAACCATCTACAAATGCCTTAGCATCCGAGTCTTGGCGTAAGCTATCGGGATTAAACAAGCCACCAGGCAGTAAAAGCGCATCGTAATCACCGGCATTTGCATTGGCTGCTAATTTATCAACAGCAACTTTTTCACCCCACTTGTCTTCATCCCATGCGGTGATCTGCCCTTCTTTAATAGAAACAACATCTATATCGGCGCCCGCCTCAAGTAATGCAGCCTGTGGCGAGAGTAACTCGCTTTGCTCAAACCCATCGGTGGCTAAAATGGCAATTTTTTTACCTTTTAAACGATTACTGTTATGTAAGTTACTCATTAAATACTCCTTATTTATTCAATACATAACCGTATTTGCATATCACATACCAAACATAACACGCTGAATATAATAAGATTTTATAAAAGGTAATATACAAGTAATGTAAATTATTTACACTGATTGCAGATACTACAGGCAAAAGTAATAAAGCAAAGAGCCTGTAAGCTAAATAGTGGCTTTTGGGGAAGAAGCGAACTTAACAGGCACTAAAGTTTTAAATTAAAGGCGCTCTTTTAACGCTTTTGCTGGTTTAAATACGGCTTTATTAGCCCCTTGTATTTCAATCGCTTCACCAGTTTGTGGATTACGACCAGTACGCGCTGGGTAGTAACTAAGTGCAAAAGTACCAAAGCCTGAAATTTGTACCTGATCGCCTTCAGACAGCGACTTTGTAATCACTTTTTGTAAGCTGGTTAACGCAGCTTGTGCGTCTTTTTTTGTTAATTCACTCGCATCCGCAATAGCTGAAACCAATTCTGCTTTATTCATTTTTTGCTCCTAAATACACGCCTAGGCTTAAACCTATTAACGTGGCAATACAATGATGTAAAAATAAAAGCAGGCAGGCTAAGGGTTGCAAGGGGGTAAGTCAACCTTAACTGGGAACCAAGTGCCTTAGTGAGACTCATTGGGTTTAAATATAATCAGCTTGACTGTTTTATAGTCATAAAGATGACTTAATCGTTTGCTAAGGTGAAATAAAAATCACCGTGAGCAAACGTGAACGCTAATCAATACCGCTGGTTTGAATTTACCTTTATTTTTATCATTCTGCCTTTAATTGGCTTTAATATTCGCCAATATATATCTAACTGGCTTATTCCAGCACTGATCATCCTCATGAGTGTGTGCTGTATGTTGTTATTAAACGACAGCCACTTTAAACGTTTTAGATTAACTAGCTTGGGGCAGTTTTCTGCTGTGAAGCGCCGCATGTTTAGCTTTTTCTTTATTGGCGCGTTATTTTCGGGGGTATTTTACAACTTACTTTACCAAGGACACTGGTTTACTTTACCTCGTGAAAATCTCACCGACTGGCTAATGCTATTAATGCTCTACCCTTTATTGTCGGTGATCCCGCAAGAATTAATATTTAGAACCTACTTTTTTCATCGTTATAAGCGCATTATGCCCAGTAAATGGCTACGCATTATTATAAGTGCGAGTGTATTTGCACTGGCACATATTGTTTACGCTAATTGGGTTGCAGTAAGTTTAGCATTTATAGGAGGATTACTATTTGCATATACCTACGCACAAAGTCGCTCAACTTTTGCCTGTGTTCTTGAGCACAGCTTATGGGGAATATGGATGTTTACCCTAGGGATGGGTGACTATTTAGACTCTGGCGCACTGAATTAACAAACAGCAATAAAAAAGCCGCGACAGGCGCGGCTTATTTAGATTTAGTTTAAATTAAAAACCAAAAATACTGATATCAAAAAACTTCGTTGCAACGGTATTTACAAAAATGATTAATAATATCGCTGGAATAAAGGTTTGCAGTGAAAAGTTAACGTACTTTTCCATAAAGCTATTAGCATAATTAGGAGAGCCTTGTCTTAGCTCTTCGCTTAAGCGAACTTTTTTCCACTTATACATTACAAACAAACACACCATTAAACCATTTAAAGGCAATATTGTGTCGTAAAATACGTCATAAACAACATCAAAAAAGCTCTTATTACCACTACCGTAGCTAGTAAAAGTAGTTAGGCTGTCAATCATACCAAACGACATAATACACAAAATAGTTAATATACCGGTTGATAAAGTGAGTATGCCCAGCGCTTTTTTACGGCTAATGCCTTTACGATCGCTTAGTGTTGCTGTTGGTACTTCAACAATAGATACCAGTGATGTGATAGCAGCAAAAAATACCAATAAGAAGAAAATAAATGCCACGGCTGATGCGCCAAAATAGCCAATATCATTTTGTAACGCTAATAAAATTTTTGGAAGGTAGACAAAAATCATTGAAACTGACGAGTCAGATAACTTAGCCGGGTCGGTATTTGGGTCAAAGCTAAAAATAGCCGGTAACACCATTAAGCCTGCTACAAACGCAACCAGTGAGTCGGTAATAGCGACCATTTTAGCACTGCCTACAATGTCATCTTTTTTCGAGATATAAGATGCATAGGTAATTAAAATACCCATACCTAACGACAATGAGAAAAACGCTTGGCTCAATGCGCCATTCAGCACGCTGGCATTCATTTTACTAAAATCAGGAATAATATAGTACTTAACACCGGCCATGGCGTTATCAAGAGTGAGTACGTAACCCACCAATATAATAAGCATGACAAATAAAGCTGGCATTAAAAATTTAGCTGCTTTTTCTATGCCGTCTTTTACGCCACCGACCAAAATTAGGTTAACAATAACTACTACCAGCGCCATATAACCAAACACGGTATAGCTATTTATAAACTCACCAAAGTGTCCAGGGTTTGCCAGCATATCTAAATTACCCAGCGCGGTTTGGCTCAAGTAACCAAAAATCCACACCGTGATCACCATATAAAAAACAGCAATCATAAACGGCGTTAATACCGCTAAAAAGCCAGCAAATTTCCATTTTTTGTCGTTATTAGCTAATTTTTTGTATGCACCCAGCGGGTCTTTTTGTGCATGACGACCCATGGCCATTTCAGCCATCATTACGGGTAAACAAATGAATGCGACAAACAAAGCATAGACGAGCAAAAATGCACCACCGCCATTCTTAGTCGCAGAAACAGGAAAGCCTACTAAGTTACCAATACCCACAGCAGAACCCGCCGCTGCTAATATAAATCCTAAGCGGGAGCTAAAGTGCTCTCTATTTTCACTCATGTAATAACCTTGTTATTATTTATCTTATCCAAGGGACTCTACCAGTGTTACACAACGCTTTTCAAGCAATTACCGCGTAAAAAAACATTCTTGCTGTAAACATCGCCATAAACACTTTTAATTCACCATTTATCAACGCTATGCTAGTATGCAGTTAATTAAATTTAACAAGTTTTGAGAGTATTTTTATGTTGTATATGATTTATTCAACGGACGTCCTGAACAGCTTAGAGCACAGAAAAGCCGCTCGCCCTGCTCATTTAGCACGTTTACAAACGCTAGAAAACGAAGGTCGACTATTAACAGCCGGCCCCCTTCCAGCGGTTGATAGTGAAGACCCTCAAGATGCAGGCTTTACTGGCTCTTTAGTGATTGCTGAATTTAACTCTTTAGAAGATGCCAGAGAATGGGCCGCAGATGATCCTTATGTTGCGGGTGGCGTATATGAAAACTCAATCGTTAAACCATTCAAAAAAGTGTTCCCTGCTTAACATTAACGTGAGTTCCCTTGTTTAACTGCAACCAGTAATTCAGGGTTTGTTCACTCATTTTTAATTAGACTTTGTCTTATAAAAATTTAAATACTCAATAGAGTAATTAAATTTTAGTGGCTTAGTTTTTTAGGCTAAGCAGGTATGTTCTAGGAGTTTCGTAATGCGTGTATTATTAACACTCAATTTAATTGCTGTTTTTTGTTTGGCTAATGTTGCCCATGCAGATAATACTAACAGCACACCCGATAAAATTGAGATAAGCAAAAAGAAAGCAGTAATACTTGCAAAACAAACCACAGACGGTACAACATTAAAAATTTCAGAAGAAACACAATTTTATACAGTACGAATTTTAAAAGCTGACGGCCACGTCGTCGATTTGAAGATAAACAAAAAAACTGGCGAAGTGAAAAAGGATTAACCAATGCGAATTTTAGTAATAGAAGATGATTTACATTTGGCAGATAATCTGCGCAATGCATTAGAAAAAGAGCGTTACAGTGTTGATTTATGTCACGACGGTGAAGCGGGCCTTTTTCACATCACTGAATACCCTTTAGATATGGCTGTAGTTGATTTAGGCTTACCTAAAATAGACGGTATTGAGCTAATAAATAAAGCGCGCGCCCAAGGGGTGACTATTCCTATTTTGATTTTAACCGCGCGCGATCGCTGGCAAGACAAAGTAGAAGGCCTCGATGCCGGTGCTGACGACTACCTAACTAAACCATTTCATGTTGAAGAACTCATTGCTCGCTGTAATGCGCTTATTCGTCGAAGTGCAGGTAAAGCAAACCCAGAAATGACGGCCGGCCCTATTAAAATTCATACGCGTTCACAACAAGTATGGGTAAACGACAAAGAGCTGAGCTTAACTGCGTATGAGTACAAAGTACTCGAATACTTAATGGTTAACCCACAAAAAGTAATTTCAAAGTCTGAGCTTACAGAGCATATTTACGACCAAGATTTCGACCTTGATTCGAACGTCATTGAAGTATTTGTATTACGTTTACGTAAAAAACTCGACCCAGACGGCGTGCTTAACCCAGTAGAAACACTGCGTGGGCGTGGTTACAGGCTTAAAAGCCAGTGGTAGGACCGCAAGTTTCGTTAAAAATAAGGCAAGGATTTATCCTTGTCTTTGTTTTGTTAGTCGCCCTACCCATTTTGTTTTACTCCATAGGTAAAGCGTATTATGCGTCACTTGTTGATGCCACCGAAAAAAATCTCGAAGCACACCTGTATTCACTTATTTCCGAAGTTGATTTTACCGAGCGCGGCATTATTATGCCCAGCTCTATATTAACCCCCGAACTCAACAATCTAAACTCAGACACCTACGCCATGATATACCGTGACGACGTGCCTATTTGGCATTCTGAGTCGGCGGTTAACGTTAACTTTGTTCCCCAATATATAGAGCCCAAAGCAGGCGCTGCCGACTTTAGACGTGTGGTGTATAACAACACTGCTTATTGGCAATTAAGTTTAACGGTAATACTTAATAATATTGACCAATCAGAGCAAGCACGCTTTATTTTATTAAAACGTAACGATGCCCTACTGCGCTTAATGGATGGCTTTAAACAGACCCTAGTTGATTGGATGTTTATAATGGGAATTGCCATTGCAGGGTTAATGGCCATTGGTTTTATTTGGAGTGCAAGGCCACTGCAGCGTTTAGATAAAGAAATAAAAGCAATTGAATCAGGCGATATTCAAGAAATTAAAGGCTTATACCCCGTTGAACTGCAAACGATTAAAGCCGACCTAAATTTACTGTTAGAGTCGCAGCAACGTCAAAAAGAACGATACCGCGCCTCTCTTAGCGATTTAGCCCATGCACTTAAAACGCCGTTAGCTGTTTTAAAATCAAGCCCACTCGCTAACGATGCAGATGCACAAGAACAACTCGACAGAATTAATGTGATGATCGAGCACCAATTAAAACGTGCCGCCACGGGTGCTTCCGATACATGGAAAAAACAAACCCCCATCAAGCCGGTTATCGATTCTATCTTAAGCGCAATGAGTAAAGTATACCGCGATAAAGACATTATATTTAACTGCCAAGTGAGCGATAAAGATTACTTTTTAGGTGATAAAACCGATTTAATGGAGTTATTAGGCAACTTAATAGATAATGCCTGTAAAGCCTGTCGCTCCCAAGTCAGTATTAATGTTTCACAAGCTAAAACGCTCAGTATAAGCATTTGTGATGACGGCCCGGGCATTAAGCCAGATAAACGCGAATCGTTATTACAACGCGGTACGCGCCTAGATACCTACGAAAGCGGCCACGGTGTTGGTATGGCTATTGTATCTGACTTGGTTAAGTCGTATCACGGGCTGTTAACTATATCTCAGTCGCAACGTTTAGGCGGTGCAAAATTTATTCTCGAGTTTAATTACCATGAAAAAAAGTAACTACATCTTTTGTTTTAGCTTAAGCCTTTTATTTTTAGGCTCTATTTGCGTTAGTTGT
>NZ_PNCV01000092.1:0-6039 GCF_005886925.1 Pseudoalteromonas sp. S3260 | reverse complement strand
TAACACATATAGGTGTAGTAGCTCATATCTGATCTTACAGCTGAGGAGAATTAGTTTAGACTTCACCTGACAAGCTGCTATGAGCGATAACCGGTCATTGAGACTGGCTAAACATCGTCGTTAATAGATTGGTTAAACTGCTCTTTGCGCATATATTCATGAAAATGAGCGGTGAGCGCATATTGATCTATTTAACTTAATTCAAATATTTTAGAAAACTTAGTGATAGTAATACCTTAGGTTATTTGTTAAAACTATATAGAGTAGACAAATGAGCGTTTAGTCGGCAGAAATATGCGCGATGAGCGCACTATAAAATTGTTGAACTAAGCCGCTACGCGGAGATCCTATTCTTATCATTTGAGCCACACTTACCTTGGGGTTATCCCATAACTTGGAGGTAAGTCATGAATACACTCATTGAACAAGTCAAAACTGAAATAGCCTATCGAGGTTATTCGCAAAGTACATGTAAAAGCTACAGTGAACATTTACTAAAACTCAGTCATTACTTTAATAAACCGCTCGACTTAGTCACAGATGATGAGTTGAATATCTTTTTTAACGATCCTGCCATTCGCAAACTTTCTAGATCAAGCCAAAAAGTACAGATAAACAGCATTTGGTTCTTGTTTAAACATATTTTACACCGGCCATTGAACTTAGATATTGCACTGCCAAAAGCAAAGTCGCACGCACCCACCTATTTGTCGCGTGATGATATGCGAAGACTGATAGAAAGCTGTACGGATATGCGATTAAAAACGTTAATAGTAGTTTGCTATGGCTGTGGCTTACGCATTGGTGAGCTGCTACATATTAAAGTGCAAAACATTGATGGACAGCGAAAAACCATATTGATTGAACAAGGTAAAGGGGATAAATCACGTTATGTTGTAGTTTCAGATAGCGTACTAAATCAATTACGTTGTTACTGGAAAATGTATCACCCAACGGGTTGGATGTTTTACTCGCGATTGTTAATGGATAAACCGATGTCAGCATCGACCTTTAGGAAGCCATTGAGAAAACACGCACAAGCGTGTGGTTTAAAACACTGTAATCCACATGCACTACGCCATGCTTATGCAACACACCAACTTGAATCAGGTATGCCACTTCATCAACTGCAACATCAGCTTGGGCATAGTGATATTAAAACCACACAAAGTTACTTACATTGGTTACCAGAGTTAGGTCATGGCGGCATTGATCTGCTTGCAGGTTGGGCTAAACAATGAGCGCTTTGCATCTCGCTGATATTTTAAATTCAAATCTTGAGCATTATCGGCAGCATCATACGATGAGCTATCAACAACTGCGAGTCTGTCAGCACCTGCAATCATGTAGAACAGGTCAGCTCGGTTATCAAGCATGGCAATGTGATAACTGTGGGGAGTCGCAAAAAATTGGGTGTAGTTGTCGAGACCGTCATTGCCCGCGTTGCCAAGGCATGGCCACGGCTAAATGGGTGCAAAAGCAGCAGGAAGATTTATTACCGTGTCGGTATTTTCATCTTGTTTTTACGCTCCCTCATGAGTTGAATATCATTGCTCACTATAACCCAAATGCGTTGTATCAGTGTTTATTTAAAGCGGCATGGCAAACGCTAAGTAAATTTGCGAAACGGAAAAAGCATGGTCAGTTAGGCATGACAAGCGTACTGCATACGTGGGGGCAGAACTTAAGTCAGCATATCCACTTGCATTGTTTGATACCCGCAGGGGCGCTAAATAAAGCGCACTGGCATGAAATAGAAAAAGGCTATTTATACCCCGTAAAAGCGTTATCAACAGTCTTTAGGGGTAAAATGCTAGCGGAACTCAATGAATGCGATAGTTCATTCGCGAAGATAAACACCCCAACAAAGTGGTGTGTGTATAGCAAAGCCTGTTTAACGTACAGTGAAAAGCTCGTGAGCTACCTTGCGCGTTATACCCGAAAAGGCGTGATGTCAGAATCGCGGTTCGTGTCAGCGAATGAGCAGTCAGTGAGCTTTAAATATCGCGACTATGCAGATAACAACCGCGATAAAGTCATGACACTGAGTTGTGATGATTTTTTACGGCGCTACTTACAACATGTATTGCCGAAAGGGTTTATGCGTATTCGCCACTATGGCTTTTTAGCTAATGCGTGCCGCAAGCGAAAGTTAGGGTTAATAAAGGCTCAGGCATCAGCAACCCCATTCAAAGCGGTGAAGCCGAAGGTAGAGCAAGAACGACTAATACCGCATTGGCCTTGCCAGTCATGTAAAGTGGGTATCTTACGATTTATTGGCGTGATGAATTCAGACATGGCGACAAATAAAATAGCGCGAACGAGTTAGCAGCCTTGCTTGCTGCATCAAATCAATGAGTTATCCTGCTTAACTGTTCAGGCTAGTCGCGGCTGCGCGTAAGAAAAACATCCTTGCTTAACGGTTAAACATTCGGTTTAATAAATAGATAATAAACGCTGAGCAATGCAGGGAAAGCTTAAATTATAATAGGTAAGCTTATTAAACTAGCTGATTTAGCTAGAGCCTCTAAAAAGCAAATTCCCATAGCATAAATAGCACCATCTCTGACACACCGAGCAGGTAGCGCCTCAGTCCAACAAGCGATTATGCAACACAAACTGCGTGTCGCATAAATACTAAAATGTTATGCGCCGATCGAGGCGTAAAAATTAACCAATTAGGACGTTTTATTTTGAAATCAAGATATCTGTTCATTTTTATGTTGCTGACCACTTCGATCTTGGCGCAGGCAGGCGAATACAGAACCAAAAGCGTATTTAGCGCTGACTATAAATGCACTGCTGAAGAAGCAGGTGGGTTCAACCACACGGCAACAGGGCACAAGTTAGCTCTATTCAAACCTGATGAGGAGTTTTTCTTGATTCACATATCTAACATTCCTGACAAAGCTGTTTTCGAGATGAAAAGCAAAGAAATAGTTGAATTGTTGGGGAGTGATGAGAGCCGAGTGAGAGAAGAAGTAGAAAGAAGCTATATGAAGCAGGAAATATATTCAGAGGATTTGATATCTGAAAAATCTTCCTACTTCATCAGAGAGCCACGTGATAACCCCGATAAAGTCACAACATATTTCCCAAATCATGCTTGCTCAGCCTACAAGGCTAAGAATGAATCTGATATTAGCTGCTATGAGAGTGATAGCGGGAAGACATTTCAATTTAACTCAGTGACTGGCAGGTTCTCTTACTCCTATTCTGGTAGTTGGCATGTGAAATCAGAAAATAACTATTATGGTGATTCGTCCATATTCGTATTCGGAAAGTGTAAAGAATACTACCGATAAAGAGCCATTTCCAAGAATCGTTGCGGACTTGTTTTGATGCTTAACGAAGATGTCATGTCGGTGTTGCGTGATGATATGCTCATAGATATCACGCATCTATTTTCGAAGATTAATAGTGCAAGTATGTGTCCATACTCCTCTGACTGTTTTGGTTGCCTGGCTAGATTTGTTTTGTCCCTGAATAAGGTAAACGCAAGCGAAGCGATTAACGATATTGCTTTTCAGGTGAGTGAATCTGTTCCAAACTCTGAGTTCAAGGGGTTCATCGATTCGATGCGGCATGCTTTCATATCTTTTAGTAAAGGAGGTATGCGTGACCTGTTTGAATATCAGGAAAATCAGGTTTGGTATCCAAGAATTCTGTTGAAAGAAGTGATTACCCCCAACGATATACATACCTTGGATAGCGTCATAACTTTGTATCGTGGCTGTGACCAATCAGAGTACATCAGCAAAGCGTTCGGTCAGTCATGGAGCACCTCGGAAGAAGTAGCACGTGAGTTTGCTTTCACTCATTACAGCTCACAAAATTGGTTTGATAGTGGTTCCAGATGCTTATTGACTGCGAAAATCGACCGAGATCACGTGTACTACTCAAATCAACGTAAGCATGAGCGTGAGGTAGTAGTTGATACAGAAAAACTTAGGGATCTAGAAATATGCGCATAACAATCAAAGGCACCGGACGCGCAAAAAGCGCGCGCCGCTGCTTTGGGCGTTATGTTTTTCCTTAATCTCATAAAAAGGAGTTTGCTTTGGGCTTTGTAAGTATTTGGCAAATGCTAATTATATTTGTAATGTTATTAATCTGGATGCTGCCTTGGGTGCTTGCTTTAATATCAAAAAAAGCAAAAGGAATGCACAAAGTAATTTGGTTTCTAATGTCGTTCTTTATATCGTGGCTTGGTTATTTAGTTTATTACTTCGTTGTGATCAAAGAGCTCCCAGAGAACAACACATAACAAGCAAATGTTAATCGCCCACGCTGCGCGTGGGCTGCGACGTCAACCCGCTGCGACGTCAACCCGCTGCGACGTCAACCCGCTGCGCGGCTTTTCGCGCTAAATTTGGGCGTTACCGAATAAATATTCCAACTCATTTTTGTCCAGAGGCGGGTTATGTATTTAACTCGCCTTTGCCCCAAAACGTGTTTAGGCGAATGTCTCAAAAGAGCGATGAGCGGTCATTGAGGTGAGTAGTCATTAATTTAGTAAGAATAGAGGAAACTTTCCTCTTTTTTACATGTTTATATTGGCAGTAGGAAGAGTAATATTTATTGTTGGCAATAATTTACGCTATTTGCTATTAATATAAGTTCATTAAATAAGGACGTTTTCGCGCTAAAAAAGGGAAAGTGTCCTCTGATAAAGTTGTTAGCACTCTATTGGATCATTAATTCAGCATGAAGGAAACTATATGGCAACCACCCCAGAGGAAATAAAAAGTTTATGTGAGCAGTGGTGTTCATCTGTTAAAACACCTGATGGTGGTATGGCAATCGGTGCTAATTCTGAAAAATATAGACTTTTTGCAAATGGAGTCAGGTTCCACGAGTTGGATCATCAGGCTTTATTGGCTTCAATTCTTGGTTTATCTAAAGTGTTACTACTCCCAGGATTAAATACAATCGTTGTAGATGATCACTTTGGGTTATGGTCATGGTGTGCTGAAGTTCTCGTAGGTAGTCGCTCTGAATACTTTAGTAATGAAGAACATGAAATGAAGTCATTGTTTCAGGCTTCAATCAGAGCTTCACTTGTAAATTGTAAGAAGCCAGCCAGATCATCAGAAGAGCAGCAGTTACAATACGAATCTGAACAAAAAATTCCGCATCATGCTAGATACTTCCTATATGACTCATCTCTAATATTGGCTTATATCGGTTTCCCATTACTTGAATCGACTCTAAAACGAGTAAGTTCAACATACTTAAATATGGATGGGACGGTTAAGTCTACTTTTCAAGTAAAAAATCGTGCTGGAAAACCGAGACCTTATAAAATTGGTGCGCAATGCTCCAGCATCAGAGATGTTTTAAATCTTGTGTATGATGAAATCGCAGATTCTGAACTCAAGGTACTTTTGCAAGAATTCAGAGTTCATATTTCAAGCTTAGATGATTCTCAAGACCCATTTGACCTTATATATTCATGGAGAAATCAATCTTTACACGGAAGTACAAACTTCCAAACTATTGGTGGAACTTTACTTAATTTATCTCTGCTTCTTTGCATATACAGTTTAAAAGATAATTACGAAGAATTAAGAAATAAAGTGATTGAGCAATGTAGGCGAGAAGAAAGTCATGATCATAAAAGCCCTTGGTCATTTTATCCTCCGTACTAGTGCATACAAGGCACTTAAGCGGAACTAAAACAGTGGATTAGGTTTCGCTTCACTACACATTATAACCCACTGTTTTAGTCCGCTTAGTGCGGCGTCATCACCGTCCGCTCATGGCACAAAGCAGTCACTGGTAACGTTAACGCGGTAAGTTGGACTGTTTCTGATAAATTCATCATTTTTGTCGGATGGCGTTGCTCCGCCACTTATCCGACCTACGTCAAAATGTAGGTTGGTTAAGCCGAAGGCGCCACCCAACAGGCTTTCAAATTCACTTTTTATCCGCTCATAGCACAAATGCGACCATCAGCTTTGATAAAGTCCTACAGTTCAAACCTGATAGATCAAGTTAGTACTTATTAAAATAAACGTGTTAACACCAAGCGACTTT
>NZ_PNCV01000091.1:0-2430 GCF_005886925.1 Pseudoalteromonas sp. S3260 | reverse complement strand
GATGAACTCGGGGCGATTCAGGCTTGATTCCACGGATCAGAGTATATCTTTTCAAGTAATCCTGTTGGTGTTGCGCGCCCAAGCTTTTTTAAATTTCCAACTAGCAACGCCATATCTGCTTCTTCACTAGCACCTTGCCTTATAAAAGGAAGAAGAAACTTAACTGACTCCAGATAGGGTGTTCTAATTTCCTTTTCAGTGACGATTTTAAACCTCCACTGATTTTCCTTTGCATATTTGATAGCCATCCGGAACTTCGGCTGTAGCTTGTCCCAATTTACCTTGAGATCACTTCGATACTTTACTTCATATAAAGTGGGTTTTTCACCTTGCCTGAAAGCTACTACATCAGGCGTATAACTACGTCGCTTGTCTTCTTTATTTAGCCAAGTAATTTTAACTGGCTGAACTTCAAATCGGCTTACGTGCTTGTCGAATTCAAGTAGACTTATAAAGTCTCGCTCCAGTGTTGACTCAAACATTGCTTGCCCATCAGCTTTACTGTGCGCTGCAATTCCTGTCACATTTCGATAGTTTTTTGGAATGGTTCTTACGGGCATAAATACCTAATATATTTGATATACAAAGACTATTTAAAAAACCATCGCAAACATCCAGTACAATATAAAGATGTAAATTAGGTTTTAAACAGACTCAACTATGTTAATAGTAGCCTATAGCGATGTAATTTCGACTCTAAATTGAGGTTTCAGTACAAAAAAGCGATGGAACTCACAATAAGCCTTGCTGAACAACCGGCTGGTAAATAAGCCTGCTGATTAACAAAAAGCTGCCAACGAGCAGCTTTTTTTGTTTATGGGCGTTATTTTCAGTAAATGTAAAATAAAGTTAGGCTAAAGCGGGGTTACTTGAGATAATTACCGCTGATACCCTTAATTAGGTTCATTATGAAACTATTAGTTCGCAACTTATCTCGTGCTACCACTGAGCATGAGCTTCGTACTTTATTTACAGCGCACGGTAAAGTGACCACCTGTAACTTAGTACTCGATAAAGAAACTGGCCAATCAAAAGGTTTTGCTTTTGTAGAAATGCCAAACGACATTGAAGTTAAAGGCGCTATTAAAGCCCTCAATCAAACAACCGTTGATAAAAGCAAAATTCGTGTAAAACTAGCGGATGCTTAATAAGTAAAAAATTGAGATGTTGGAAGTTTATACGTATTTTCAGCGTTTAACCTCGCTTTATATTGCTCAAAGCTTAGCTTTAACACTTTGAGCAATATAACCAATTGGGCTTATATCTGAGTTAACATCGCCTTTAATACCTGCTGCTTACTTACTATATCCCTGTACAACGCAAATTGATTTTTTGCGCGATCTAAATTGTGTCTCTCATATTTAACACTAAAGTAATTATCGCCGTCTATATAGTCGGTTAAAAAGCGTAAGCCAATCATAAAAGGCATTACTTTAGCACCTAACCAAAAGCTTTGTTTTTCTGCGGCCGTTAATACTGACTTTAATGGTTCAACGTAACCTTTAACAATTGCTGCAAAAATGTCTTCACGAACACCTACTTTTTCAAGCGCTGTTGAATCTTCTTGCTCTGCAGAGCAAAATGTTCTGACCATATCGCCAAAGTCATTAAGCCAATAACCTGGCATACAGGTGTCTAAATCAATCACCGCTTTTGCATCATTTGAATCTGAACAAAATAGCATGTTGTTTATTTTAGTATCGTTATGACACACGCGAATAGGGACTTTTCCAGCTAATGCATTGAGCTCATCAATGAGTGAGAACTGCGACAAACAAAAATCAACCTCCTCCTGACAATGAGCTACACGTTTATGAGGATCGGCGTTAATAACTTGCTTAAAAACCTCTGCACGCATGGCTAAATTATGAAAGTTAGGGATAACTGCATGTAATTTGTTAGCGTCAAAATCCTCTAATGCCGCAGCAAATTGGCCAAATGCATTAGCCGCGGTTTGCGCTTGGCTAACAGTATTAACCACATCTTCGCTGTAACTGCCACCAATAAACTCAAGGGCTCGCCAAGTATCGTTATTATTATTTACTAAATAGTCATGCTGAGTTGTTGCTACATGCCGCACAATTGCTAAGTTGAACTTACCGACTTGCTGCTTTTTGCTTAAGTGTCGTTCTATTAATCTTGCATTATCAACAAGTAACTGTGGCTTTGGGAATACCACCGTATTGAGCTTTTGTACAACCAATGACCGCTTAGGTGTACTCAATAACATGGTAGTATTGATATGCCCACTACCAATGGGTTTTATACTCGCATGCTTATCGTCAAGGCCAAAATTCTCAGATAAGTAAACTTCTATAGGAATTGAATTCATTTTCTACTTCACTCTTTTCGCCCAAGGCGACAATAATTTATATCAATTGCATTAGGGTCTGTTGACCTTTCAAGGTTAAATTTGCAGCAGCCTGTTTG
>NZ_PNCV01000090.1:0-25857 GCF_005886925.1 Pseudoalteromonas sp. S3260 | reverse complement strand
AAAAAAGCCCCGCATATGCGAGGCTTTGTATAAATGGTACCGACTAACCGAGTCGACGGATAACTTGAACAGACTACTGATTACAGTTTCTTTTTCTAGTTACATTGTAAATGGTGCCGACTAACCGAGTCGATGGGTAACTTGAACAGACTACTGATTACAGTTTCTTTTCCTAGTTACATTGTAAATGGTGCCGACTAACCGAGTCGAACGGTTGACCTACTGATTACAAGTCAGTTGCTCTACCAGCTGAGCTAAGTTGGCACACTAAACTATGTGCTAAGGCACGTTCAATCTATAAGATTGATAACTTAAAAACAAAAAAGCCTTGCATAAGCAAGACTTTAAAATAAATGGTGCCTCGACCCGGAATCGAACCAGGGACACGAGGATTTTCAATCCTCTGCTCTACCAACTGAGCTATCGAGGCACTTAAACAGTGCAATAGTTAAATTAACTATTTAAATAAATGGTGCCGACTAACCGAGTCGAACGGTTGACCTACTGATTACAAGTCAGTTGCTCTACCAGCTGAGCTAAGTCGGCACACTAAACTGTGTGCTAAGGCACTTTATCAATTTTAAAGATTGATAACTTTTAATAAATGGTGCCTCGACCCGGAATCGAACCAGGGACACGAGGATTTTCAATCCTCTGCTCTACCAACTGAGCTATCGAGGCACTTAAACAGTGCTCGTGAACTGCTTTAAGCAATTTCACTTTTATAAATGGTGCCGACTAACCGAGTCGAACGGTTGACCTACTGATTACAAGTCAGTTGCTCTACCAGCTGAGCTAAGTCGGCACACTAAACTGTGTGCTAAGGCACGCGTAATAATGTTTAATGTTATGATTTTAAACACTATTACTTTAATAATGGTGCCTCGACCCGGAATCGAACCAGGGACACGAGGATTTTCAATCCTCTGCTCTACCAACTGAGCTATCGAGGCACTTAAACAGTGCTAATTAAAAATCTCAACGGATTTTCAATACAATCCCCAGCTAGCTTTACTGACTGGCTATCTGGGCGTGCGGCGTATTAAACGAGTTTTGCCCCTACAAGTCAACTTTTTTTTTATTCTTTATAATCGTTTGAACGGTTTTCAAACAACTCGAGGCTATTTTCGTTAATACAGTGTATTTATCCAACAAAAGAGTTTAAAAAACGTAGTGAATTATTTTTTTTAGGTGTTACGATTGAATAATAACTTTCGGTACAGGCTTACCGTTTTAATAATAAGACCACAGGAAAACTCATGCAGAGTAAGCTCTCTTCAGCAATAAAAGGCCTACTACCTTTATTCTTAGTTAGTAACCTTATAATAACCGCATTATTTGTAGTCGCCTTTGCGCTTTATTCACAAGGCAATGCTGATAACAATGCATCTGCTCCAGCCTCTAGTGTATCGTTAACAAAACTTGCTGAACGTCTTGATCAGCCTTTAGCAGAAGCATTAACAATATACGGGCAAGACAAGGTCACACAATTACTCGATATCACCACCTTACTCAATGATGATTATAAATATACGCTCCACCGTTTTAATGCCAATAATCAAGCCGAGTTAGTTTATAGTAATAACAGTAAAGCAATTGCGCCTTTAGCTGTTAATAAACATATTAAAGAACAAAATACTCTTCATCATTTGATCTCATCAGAGGGACAGGTAATTGGAGAGCTTATTATTGAGCAAACACAGTCCTCAGTTACACCATCAAATCAACACTCACCACTAAATGCCTATTTTGTTGCCTTTGCTGCACTGGTAGTGCTGTTTGTATTAGCATTCATGTTGAATAAATACATTAACAAGCGATTACATAAAAATACTGATTCACTTACTCAAGAACTAAAAGAAATTACGCAAAATGATAACTATCAAAGCACCCTAAATGAGCAACTAGAGGGTGGTTTAGAAACGGTAGCTCAACAAGTTAATTTGTTACTCAAAAAGGTGAGTAAGGTTCAAGCTGACGATCAAGCGGCGAAAAAAGAATTAAAAAAATTACAAACAAGCCTTGAAACAGAAGTACAAAGCAGAACCTTTGAGTTAGAAAAACAAACGCAAAAAGCGCTAAAAGCCAGTGAAACTAAAACCACCTTTTTAGCCACTATGAGTCATGAAATAAGAACACCAATGAATGGCGTAATCGGTACCATTGATTTACTTCGTCAAACAGAGCTTGATGGTGCGCAGCAACGTTTAAGTACAATTATTCGTGAATCTGCATTCTCGTTACTCAGTATCTTAGATGATATTTTGGATTTTTCTAAAATTGAAGCAGGAAAGCTCAATATAGACCCGACTCCCTTCTCTGTTGCAGATACACTAGAAGAAGTCGCAAAGGTGTTATCGTCAGTTGCAAAAAATCGTCACCTAGAACTCGATTTATCAATTGCACCCGATATTCCTAGTAATCTTATGGGCGACTCAGTCAGGGTTCGCCAAGTACTTTATAACTTATGTAGCAATGCCATTAAATTTACCAGCACTAACGGCTCTACCCAAGGTAGGGTGAAAATATCGGTAGAAGTTGCACATAACACTGCCGATCATTTTACGCTACGTTTTTGCGTAAGTGATAATGGTAAAGGAATGACTCAGTCTCAATTAAGGAAAATATTCAGCCCGTTTACTCAAGCTGAAAGCTCAATTATCCGAGAATTTGGCGGTACAGGACTTGGGCTTTCAATTTGTAAAAGCTTAACCGAGCTAATGCTTGGTACAATAAATGTTACAAGCCATGAAGGGATTGGTAGTGAATTTACCGTTGAACTGCCTTTTTCAACGGCAGGTAAAACTGAATTTGCTCATAAAAATACACTCAATGGCAAACATGTTGTTGTTGTTAGTGATAATGCTGAACGCGGCAAGGTAATTTATCGTTACTTGTCATTCATGGGTGCCAAAATAACCTATGCCCATGAGCAAAAGGACATAGAAAATCATCAAGACACAAAGGATATTATTTGGGTTGTTGATGGTATTGACGACATGAGTAGCATTAGCACCTTGCTAAGAAGTTTACTTTACTCACTAGAAGATAATAATCAGCAAATGGTGGTATTAAGTAAGCTAGATGAAGCCGTTATTAATCATAAAAATATTTTTTATATTAATGCTTCACCACTGTGCAAATCTAACTTTATGCTTTCAATTTTGGTTGCGGCGGGCTTACATAAACCTAAGCAAATAAAAAAAGCTAAGAGCATGAATCATTACTTAAATTCAGAAGAAGCACTCGCTGCAAATAGGCTTGTTTTATTGGTAGAAGATAACTTACTAAACCAAGAGGTACTTACCGAGCAGTTACATATACTAGGGTATAGTGTGGAAGTAGCGAATAATGGTGAGGAAGGCATAGAGATGTGGCGTAAAAACAGCTATTCGCTCATCCTAACCGATTTACATATGCCGAAAATGTCTGGCTACGATATGGTTGAAAAGATTAGAGAAGAAGCGGCACTGTTAGAAGCAATCGATGCCCAACCTTATATTATTGCTGTAACAGCCAATGCCTTAAAAGGCGAAAGAGAGCGCTGTTTAGCTGTGGGAATTAATGACTTTATAACTAAACCGATTGAGTTAAATGCGCTTGAGGACATATTAAATCAATGGAGCGATTTAGATAATAAACAGCCAAAACAAATTAGCTCAGCTGAAAAGCCAGCCATGCCTATTAATATGGAATCTGCCAATAAATATATAAATGGCGATGATGCTAAAAAAATTCGCTTCTTTAAAATGTATTTAGAGCAAAGCCAAGAACAAATTAAATCAATCAACTTTGCGGTACTACAAAAGAGTCAAAGTGAAATTATAGCTGCCTGCCATCAATTGAAATCTATATCAAAAACAGTGGGGGCTAATATTGTGGCTGATTTAGCGCAGTCATTTGAGGATAAGTGTAAGACTGATGAAATCAATGCCGATGAGTTAATTGAGATGAGAGATGAGCTCGAAATTGAATATTCAAGAGCAGCACAATTTTTAAAAGAACAAATTAGAAACCACGATCAACAAGATGACTTGATTTAACTAAACTGTTCATAGGTATGCACAACAAAAAAGGGCTTTTATAGCCCTTTTTTAACGATTATTTTTCTACTGGCTTATAGCCTTCAATCTCGACCTCTTTACCTTCGAATAAAAAGCCAACCATTTGCTCTTCTAAAAAAGTACGATGCTCTGGGTCCATCATATTTAAATGCTTTTCGTTGATCAGCATCGTTTGTTTATGCTGCCACTGTCCCCATGCTTCTTTAGATATATTATTAAAAATCTTTTCGCCAATTTCACCAGGATAAAGTTGAAATCCAAGGCCTTCAGCTTCTTTTTGTAACTTTTGACAAAATACAGTACGTGCCATGATTTATTCTCTCTAACGCTAAATGCTGCTAGTTTAACCTATTGGGCTCATTTGTTTAACCAACTTTTTAGTCGGTGCAGCTAAACCCACCTCTATTGATTGATCAAGTGGATACCATATTAACTGCTTGTCGTTCACCACATCAGAAATTTGCTGAACATTGAGCACATGTGGGTTTATGGTTAGCTCAAAATGTGAGAACACATGGGTAAAAGGCGCTAATATCTCAAGCTCACTTTTTAGCCCTTGTTGTGCTAAAAAAGTGTCGAGCTCGCTGTGCTCATTAAATTCAAAAAATCCAAATAAGCCGCCCCAAATACCGCTATTTGGGCGCTTTTCCATGAGTACTTTGTCGTCATGTTTAATAATTAACTGATGACAACTTTTTTTAGGCACTGCTTTTTTAGGTTTAGAATGTGGAAACTCTTTAACCTTACTCGCATTAAAAGCACCACATTGTGTTTTTAACGGGCATGCTTCACAGTCAAAACGACTTCGTGAACAAAGGCTTGCCCCTAAATCCATCATAGCTTGATTAAACTCAGTCACATTATTTTTAGGGGTGAGTTGTTCACTTAAATGCCACAGCTGATTTTCTACCTTTTTGACACCATACCAACCTTCAACCATGAAAAATCGCGCAAGCACCCTTTTTACATTGCCATCAAGAATAGGATGATGCTGCCCCAACGATAAAGATAAAACAGCACCGGCAGTGGAGCGCCCTATTCCGGGTAAATCCATCACCTCTTCAAGTGTGCTGGGAAACTGGCCTTGATATTTGTCTCGCACTATTTTGGCCGTTTTATGCAAGTTGCGCGCGCGTGCATAGTAACCTAGACCAGTCCAGTGATGCAGAACCTGATCTTCATCAGCATTTGCTAAAGCAATAATATCGGGAAAGCTTTGCATAAACTTTTCGAAATAGGGAATAACAGTCACAACTTGAGTTTGCTGCAACATCACCTCAGACACCCACACTTTATAAGGCGTTTTAGCTAATTGCCATGGCAATGTTTTGCGCCCATGGAGATGATACCAATCAACTACTTGGTTAGAAAACCAATCAGACTGCTGCTTTTTTAAATCCAACATATTTACTTTTTTACTAATGCTCAATGGCGGCTCAGTCTATTGGAGTTGTTGAAAAGATCAAGCTATAACGCCCTAGAGCTTGTCAACCCCGCACGGGTCAGGGATAATACGCAACCATTTTTAAACACATTGTTTTGTCAGGCCAATAATATGAGTGAATCAAGTAACAACAACCTTGAGCAAGCTAAGCAAGAAGGTAAGTATATCCGCACTATTCGTAGTTTTGTAAAACGCGAAGGCCGATTAACCAAAGGCCAAGCCGCTGCAATCGAAAAATGCTGGCCAACAATGGGGCTTGAGCATAAAAACGGCCTGCTTGATTTAAACGCAGTATTTGGCAATGACAATGATGTAGTGTTAGAAATTGGCTTTGGTATGGGCAAGTCATTGGTTGAAATGGCAAAAAATGCACCACATCTTAACTTTATCGGTATAGAAGTACATCGCCCAGGCGTTGGCGCGTGCTTAATGGATGCCGACGAAGCAGGCGTTACTAATCTTCGTGTATTTGAACACGACGCCGTTGAAGTCCTTGCAGATTGTATAAGTGATGAAAGCTTATCGACCTTACAATTGTTCTTCCCTGATCCGTGGCACAAAAAGCGTCACCATAAGCGCCGTATTGTACAAACTGAGTTTGCAGAAAAGCTACGTTCTAAATTAAAAATTGGCGGCGTTTTTCATATGGCAACCGATTGGGAAAACTATGCAGAGCATATGCTTGAAGTAATGCAAGCAGCACCTGGTTACAAAAACCAATCAGAGACTAACGACTATGTACCTCGTCCTGATTTACGTCCGCTGACTAAATTTGAACAACGTGGCCATCGTTTAGGCCATGGCGTATGGGATTTAATGTTCGAACGTACTAAATAACCGTTAATTAAATAATCAAGTAAGGTAAAGCCATTTATGAGCGTATTAACCAATCCGAGCCTATTATTACTTCGCAACAGCGAGGAGCTAAAAGGTAAATCAATATTGGTGGTCAACTTTGTTCAAGATGGCTTTTTAAATGAGCTAAAAACGCTCAACCCACAAAGTAAAATAACGGCTTTTAGCTATAACCATGCAAATGGTGAATTTGCTAAAAACATATCGGGTATAAATGTAGAAGTTAATCACACGATTAGCGCCGGTGAATATGATTTAGTAATTCTTTATTACCCCAAGTCTAAGCCCGAGCTATTAATGGCATTAGACAACATACGCGCAGTGATATGTAAAGAAGCTGAGCTGCTAGTCGTTGGCGAAAACAAAAGCGGTGTAAAATCAATTGAAAAGCAACTCGCCGGTAAAACGGCGTTTAGTAATAAAATTGACTCTGCAAAACACTGCGTTTTATATTCATTTTCAGAAATAACCCTTAATTCAACATTTGATATTAGTACTTACCACAAAGAGTTTGTGGTAAACGTAAGTGATATTGGGTTTACTGCTGTAAGTATTCCTGGCGTGTTTAACCATGGCGGCCTTGATGCAGGCACTAAAATGCTACTAGAAAATGCACCAAATTTAAAACACGGTAACGTTCTTGATTTTGGTTGTGGCGCGGGGCTTATTGCTACGTTTTTAGGGCTAAAAAATCCGGCTCTTACATTTACATGTAGTGATGTAAGCGCACTAGCTGCCTATGCAACAACACAAACGCTTAAACTTAATAACGTTAATGGTGAAGCCTTACTGAGCGATGGTTTAAACAGCATTGCAGGTAAGTTTGATTTAATTATTAGTAACCCACCATTTCATACCGGTATTGCAACTGACTACACAGTGGCCGAATCGTTTTTAAATAATGCTAAACAGCACCTAACTAAAACAGGTAAGCTCACTATTGTTGCTAATAGCTTTTTAAAATATCCACCTATTTTAGAAGCCCAATTTGATAGTTATCAAACGGTGTTTAAAAATAATAAGTTTGCTGTATACAGTAGCTAAAACTTATTATTAATCCCCTATCAAAACATAAATATGCGGTATATTAGCCGCATATTTACTTTATGACGTAGGTTAACTAAGAATAAATAGTGTAATTAAGCTAATCTTTTTGCTTCACTTTTTCCTGTTTTTGCTAAACTAGTATTTATTACATTCACAATTGACACGGATGACCCTCTCGCAATGCCTAAAACTGTAGAGCAAAATAGCATTCGTAGCATATTGTTTAAAACCATCATGCTTATAACAGCCATCTGTTTGCTATTATCTCTTTCTATTTCTACTTACTTAAGTACACAAGAGCAAAAAAAGCAGCTGATTAGTAAACTTGTGCTGGTGTCAGAGATCATTGCCTTTGATGCAATGCCGTCATTACTAAATAAAAATAGACCTGCAGAAGAAAGGCGGTTAAAGCTTCTTCAACAAGTTTCATCGGTTACAAACTTACATATTTATGCGCTAGATGAGCAAACAAGAAAACCAGTATTTTTTACCAGTTTTAATGCCCGAAAATCGCCACCTGTACCAATCAAAACAGACAGTATTAACGACTTTATAGAACCCCAAGTAGGTGATGAGTTTATTGAGTACATTACTCCAATACTCAATAATGATCAGTTACTTGGTTATGTGTATATTAGGGGCAGCTTGGATAACTTAAATAAGCTTATCACTAAAAAAATTATAATTGATATTGCCATTATCGCTTTAATACTTATCTTCATCTCTTTGATTATTTTAAGGCTACAAAAAAGGATAGCCAGCCCAATAGAAAATTTAAGCTTGTTACTGCAAAACATAGCTAAAAATCATAACTACTACGCCCGGGCGCCTTTAACAAACTTAACTGAAATAACCCGGCTTTCTAATAGCTTAAATGTAATGCTGGCGCGAACACAAAGACAAATAGAGCGCCACGAAGAAGATAAAAAAGAAATTAAGCTACTAAACTCAAATCTTGAAGAAAAAGTAAGCCAACGAACCATCGCGCTCAGAGAAGCAAATAAAGAGTTGCTATCTACACTTGAAAAGATGCACCAATACCAAACTCAAATTGTCGAAAACAAAAAAATGGCTTCATTAGGGCAAATGGTGGCAGGTGTAGCTCATGAGGTAAATACCCCTATAGGGCTTGGGATCACCGGTTCTACTTTACTAAGGGATAAACTCGCGGAGCTACAAATTAACTTTCAAAATAAGTCATTGACTGCCAGTCAATTTGAGCAATTTACTAACGATGGCATTGAAAACTTAGACCTCATCTACAGTAGTTTAAACCGTGTCGCAGAGCTTATTTCTAACTTTAAAAAAGTGGCCGTGATCAAAGATGATGAAATCACTAGCACCGTTCACTTACAGCAGCTCATAAACGATACATTATTGTCTATGGGGCAAGAATTAAGAATAAAAAATCCTAAAGTTCTTATAAATTGTCCAGCAGATTTAACCGTTGAAAGTAAAAAAGGGCCACTGCAGCAAGTTTTCCATCAACTAATTTTAAACTCCCTACTACACGGATTTGTAGCTGGCGGTGACAATGTAGTGCAAATTGATATTGTGGCAACAAACACAAAAACACAAATTACCTACACCGACAACGGCCTAGGTGTAGAGAGCAACATAAGAGCGAAAATTTTTGACCCCTTTGTTACCTCAAAACGCGGTCAAGGAGCCAGTGGATTAGGCATGCATTTAGTTTACAACTTAGTGACCCAGGCTTTGGCTGGAGAAATTGTGTTAGATACTGAGTATCAATCAGGAGCACGATTTATTATTACGCTATTTTAAAAAGTGAAATAAATCCGTTGCCTGCTCTTGAATTACGACTTTATGACCATACTAAGACAGCACTCATTGAACAGTTGTATCATTAATGCTGTATTTTCACACAATTAATGAACTTAATTGTGTTTAACATATCACATACATTGATGAAAAATTGTAAAGTGATATAATTTCGTTTTGAATTAGTCTGATTATTTTAAGTATCTTTAGGTGGTTGATGGATGTATCAATTATTAAAGGGAAATGGCTTCGACTTTATAATTCAAATTATACATCCAACGTTAAGTATCAATTAAGCCGCGGTTTTTAATAATACGTCAAAGTAGGTTTGGGCGCGCAGCTGTTTTTATCTAATTTGTTTTTACTTGTTAACATTTAGATATAATCCTATAATTCTAGTAATCGGTTTTGATGATCACACCGATTTTAAAATAAAACACACTCCAAAAAGGTTAATTAAAAATGCAAACGCCAGTCATTCTGATCGTAGAGGATGAAGACGTAACTAGACTAAACCTCGTTAGTTTATTTGAAGCCGAAGGTTACAAAGTTATTGAAGCCATTGATGGCGATGATATGCATGATAAGCTTACAAATAACGATGACGTCAATCTTGTAGTTATGGACATCAACCTGCCAGGTAAAAACGGGCTTATTTTAGCTCGCGAATTACGCCAAAAACGCAAAGTTGGTCTTATTTTCTTAACAGGCCGTGACAACGATGTAGACCGTATTTTAGGTCTTGAAATTGGTGCTGATGACTATATTACTAAGCCTTTCAACCCGCGTGAATTAACTATTCGTGCTCGTAACTTAATTACGCGTACTGCATTAGGTGGTGAAGAGTCTGCTATTGAAACAAATGGCATGATCACCTTTAACGGTTGGGAACTTGACGAAAACAGTCGTTGCCTTACTTCTCCAAGCGGAGACGCGAAACGTCTACCTAAAGGCGAATACAGAGCACTGCGTTTAATGCTTGACTCTCCGGGTCGTATATTTAGCCGTGAGCAACTAATTAAACACATGACTGGCCGAGAGCTCCGCGCTAACGACCGTACGGTTGACGTAACAATTCGTCGTATCCGCAAACACTTTGAAAGCGACAACTCAACATCTGAGTTAATCAGCACCATCCATGGTGAAGGTTACCGTTTCATTGGTAAAATCGACAGCTAATTAGTTATTACTCTAATTGCTGTAAAAATAAATGAAGGGCCTGTTGTCCTTCATTTATTTTATCTGTTAACTCCTCAAGCCACACAGCTAACACTTCGTCACTTTGCTCCAGCGCCCCATGCTCCATTTGCTTTGCATGCAACTGAACATCATTAAGACCCACCGAACCAGCGGCACCTTTTAATTTGTGCGCAACCGATTTGTACTCTTCTCTATCAGCAGCGTTTAACGAAGCTAATAGCTCTTGTTGGTACTGCGGATTTAGCTTTGCGAACAACTGGCTACTGCGTTTAAATACTTCAACGCCCATCGAATTTACAAAGTCTTCAATGGTTTCAACATCCAACAAGTCAGTATTAATTTGATTTAATAACGCTTGATTGACCACTCGTTGAGGAGCCTCGGTTTCCGCTTGCTTAATGCCAAAGAGTTCAGCGAGCATATTATCTAACTTGCTTGTGTTTATTGGTTTAGCTAGTGCGCCTTGAATAGATATACCCTCAAGCTCTTCTTCAGCACTGCGAACATTGGCCGTTAATGCTACTATTGGTAGCTGATCAAAATGACTTTGAGCGCGAATTTGTCTTGCCACTTCGTCACCATTAATATCAGGCAACTGCATATCAAGTAATACTAAATCTAAGTCATCTTCAGTTTCGACAAACGATAAAGCATCTTCACCCGTTTCAGCCCACAGCACTTCGTGTCCACGTTGCTCTAGTAGGTTAGTAGCAATTTCAGCATTAAGTGGCACATCCTCCACTAATAAAATATATAAGCTACGCCCAACATAACTATGTTCGGTAGGAGCACTACATAAATTCAGCGGAATTTGTACCGTAAAGCAGCTGCCCTCTCCTGGGGTACTATTAACCGTTATTGTACCTTTCATTGCGCTTACTAACGCTTTGGTGACAGCTAAGCCAATACCTGAACCAATGGCATTGGTGCCTTTAAGATCTGGCGCTTTATAGTACATGTCAAAAATGCGTGTTAGTTGCTCTTGTGGAATGCCTTCACCGGTATCGAGTATTTTAATAATAAGCCAAGGGCCATCTTCACGGTTTTCTCTGGCACAATCTAAGATTACGCTCCCTTGTTGAGTAAACTTAACAGCGTTATTAATTAAGTTCCACACCACTTGGCGTAAACGAGTCGGGTCAAGCAAAGCATATATGTCAAGCATGCCAGAACGCTTCACTTCAAAAGAAAGCTCTTTTTGCTCAGCAATAAGGCCTGCAAAGTTAACCACATCATTGATAAAGTCCGAAACATTAATTTCGTTGGCGGCAATATCTAACTGCTCACGGTCAATTTTATCTAAATCTATAATATCGTTGAATATGTTACCTAGCGTTTCGGCGCTTGAAAACACGGTATTACACCAACTGCGTTGCTGTTTGTTTAATTCGGTATCCAGTAGCATGCGCGTTAAGCCCACAATACCATTAAGCGGTGTGCGTAACTCATGGCTTAATGTGGCAATAAATTTCCCTTTATCTTTATAAGCTGTTTCTAGTGCCTGCGCAGCTTCTTTACGACTGGTAATATCACGGCCAAACGCAAGTAAACCAATGTAATCCCCTTGTTCATTAATAAAGGGAAGTTTACGCAATTCAAACCACCTAATTTCACCGTTTACTGAGTACTCCACATCTATAGTTAAACCTTGGTGCGTACGCTCAACCTGCTCATCGGTTCTGAGTACTTCTGATAAAAAGTGGCTTGGGAATATTTCTTCTGCGGCTTTACCAATAAGTTCGCCACTGGTTTTGCCCATTACCTCTTCAAACATTTTATTACAACCGGCAAACACCCCGTTGTTATCGCGGTAATAAAATAAATCCGGCGAGGAGTCTACTATTGAGCGCAGTAACATGCCTTGCTGTGCGAGTTCTTGTTGTGTTTTTTTACGCTCTGCAATTTCACGCCTGAGCTCTTCTATTGCTCGATGTTTGGCATGAAAAGCCATTTTACGTTCGTCAATTTCAATATTTAAGCGGTTAATATTGTCTTTGAGGGTTTGATTTAAAAGCTTCTCTTGTTTTGTGGCACTATCTAAATAAGCATAAGAGGCATCAAGTTGCCGAATAGAGTTTAATAATATGCTGATAACTAAAGGGGAAACAACCGAGGTAAAAAATACTACGGCCAGTATATCAACCAAGTTTACTTCGCCTATGGCGACGTAATAAAACATACTTGATAAAACCAGCGATATTGTCAGTAATAATGCATAGCAAATAGCTGCAGTTTTAAACTCACCAAAACGAGTTATTGAACTGGAAAGAACTCGAACCCACGGGTTCAAAGAAGAATCAGTCATATATCAGTTTTTCTCTTAGCTAAATGCTTAGGGTCTGTTGACCTTTCAAGGTTAAAGGCTAATTTTAGCATTTTCTACCAGCTATTTTCATGTTGTGCGACAAAAACAATAAAATTTCATGTTTGGTGTTATTTGCTGCATTTCAGCAACCCTTTATTTAGTGTAAAATGCGGCGTTTTAAATATTGCAAATAACGAGTAACGTATCATGCAAAAAACTATGCCAGATATTGCTAACACGGCTGCCGCATTACAAACAGGTAAATTAGACTGGGTAGGTATGGGCGATATAGAGCTGCCTTTTATTTTTGAATCTCTTGATTTAGCTCCAGTTACCGTTAATGCAAAAGCACGCGCCTTTGTTAATTTACACAAAGAAGATGCTAAAGGCATTCATATGTCGCGACTATTTTTAGCGTTGGATCACCTCTCAACTGAGCAACAGGTCAATCCACAAACCTTAGCACAAGCCTTAGATACCTTTATCACCAGTCATGAAGGCTTAAGTGATAAAGCACACATTGAATTTAAATTTGAATTGCCGCTACGCCGTAAGTCATTACTTAGTGGTAAAGCAGGTTGGAAAAGCTATCCCATTGTACTTACCAGCACTATAAATCAAGGCGTTATTAGTTTTGAGCTCAGCGTTGATGTGACTTATTCATCAACTTGCCCCTGTTCTGCAGCACTGGCTCGCCAATTAATTCAAAACGCATTCAGCGAAAAGTTTTCTCAAGAAACACTCACTCAATCAGAAGTTTTAGAGTGGCTTGGAACAACTCAAGGCATTGTAGCAACCCCGCATTCACAGCGTTCAATTGCTAATGTTAAAGTTAAATTAGCAAATAACATTGAACAGTTTGATGTGGTTAACTTAATAAACTTACTAGAAGATGAGCTAAAAACACCAGTACAAGCTGCGGTAAAACGTGAAGACGAACAAGAGTTTGCTCGCTTAAACGGTCAAAATTTAATGTTTTGTGAAGACGCAGCACGAAAAATTAAAACGACGTTAGAGTCAAAAGAGTTTACCGATTACTTCCTGCAAATTAACCATTATGAGTCTTTACATGCTCATGATGCAGTTGCGATTGCCGTAAAAGGTATTGAAGGCGGCTATAAAGCATAATAGTGCTCATCCCCATTCGTTAATAAAACAACCATAACAACTATTTGGGCACATAAATTGCTTTAGATAAGCAGTGTCAATTTGTTGTTATGGAGTTACCGTATGGAATTCGCTTTATTATTAATATTAGTGCTAGTTGTTGGGGCATCTGTCGTTGCGTCAAAATTTAATGATGACGGCGGAAACCCTTATCCTTTTACTCGTAAGCAAAGTGTATTTACCCAAGTAGAAGGGGCGTTTCTGAATTTATTAGAGCGCGCTGTTGGCGATCAATATAAAATTGTTAGTCGCGTAAAACTAATCGATGTGATTGACTGTAAACAAGGCCTGTCTGTTAAATCTAAACGTGCGGCAATGGCTAAAGCAAAAAATAAGCAGCTCGACTTTGTTTTAGTAGATAAAGAAAAAATGACCATAGTGGCTGCGGTTGACTTAGTTAATAACGCCAATAAAGATGGCCACAAAGCACAGCGCGACTGGTTTGTTAATGGCGCATTGGAAGCCGCAGGTATTCCACATATTCGTATGAAAGTGAAGGCAGGCTACCGCCCAAGCGAAGTACGCGATGCAATTATGTTTAAATTAGGTAAGCCAGCGGCATCTAAACCTTCACGACCTACGCGTGCTAGAGTTCATAAACCGGCGGTATTGTCTCCTTCTCAAGCAAAGGCACAATCAACAGCCCTTGCTGAAATATAATCAATAAGTTTATAAAGTGCGGGCTTTTTAAGCTCGCATTTTTGTTTGTTTTACCCCACGTTATTTTTTGCAGTATAATCACCGTATTCAAACTCAGGAATTTAACACTATGAATGTTGGTATTATTGGCGCAATGGAGCCAGAAGTTAAAATTTTGCGCGAGGCGATGCAAAATCCACAAGTTTTAACCAAGGCTGGTTTTACTTTTTACACAGGCGAGCTTGCAGGCAATACCGTCACTTTAGTGCAATCAGGTATAGGTAAAGTCGCTTCGACAATCGCAACCACATTACTTATCGATAACTTCAATCCAGATTGTGTTATTAACACAGGCTCTGCCGGTGGATTCGACCCATCACTAAACGTTGGCGATGTAGTAATTTCATCTGAAGTACGTCATCACGATGTTGATGTAACAGCGTTTGGTTACGAAATTGGCCAAGTACCACAAATGCCAGCAGGTTTTACTGCTCACCCTAAACTTGTAGAAGCAGCCGAGCAAACAATTGCACAAATTAGTGAAGTAAAAACCCTTGTTGGTTTAATTTGCACTGGCGACTCGTTTATGTGCGACCCTGTTCGTATTGAAAAAGCACGCAGTGACTTCCCTACAATGCTAGCAGTAGAGATGGAAGGTGCATCAATTGCGCAAACGTGTTTTGCACTTAATACACCATTTGTTGTTATTCGCTCAATGTCTGATATTGCAGGCAAAGAGTCGCCGCAATCATTTGAAGAATACTTAGAAACAGCCTCTATAAATTCATCAAAAATGGTCGTAGCTTTACTTGAGAAATTAACGGCGGTTACGCTGTAAATGCTCAATAATATTGTTCAAAATCATTTGGACTTTATTGTATTTATTTGTGCGCTCCTTGCTGAGCGCTTTTTACCTTTAGTAAGTTGGTATCACCCTAACCACATACTCTCTGCTATTTTTAGCGCTATAAGCCAGCGTATTTATAAAAAAACAGACACCAAGCAATATCATTATTTAGCAGCCTCAATGGCAAGTACGCTTATACTTAGTACTGTGCTTATTATTGTAGTTTTACTGCTTCAGCTTGCCTTTTACCCCGAGCTGTTATCAGGTCTTATTTTATATTTATGCCTAGAAAACAGTAGCCTGAATAAAAAAGCGATACGCATAGCTAGGCTAGTCAAAAAAAATCAAAAATCGACAGCACGCGAATTATTAAAGCCACTAGTAGCCCGTGAAGTTAATGCACTTTCAAGCCCCGGGATCATTAAAGCCATTATGGAAAGTGTCATACTTAGAACGGCGCGTCATTACTTTGTGGTAATTTTCATATTTTTAGTATTGGGCCCCGTCGCCGCTCTCGCCTATCGTTTAATCACTTTAATTCAACAGGCGTGGCGAAGTGATATAGCCCCTAATAGCTCTTTTTTGATGCCGCTTAAACTGATTCTTTTTATTGTTGAGTACATTCCCATACGTTTACTCGCGCTGACAATTGCCTCACTAAAGACCAGTAAAAAAAGCATACATTATATTAAGCATTATGGCCGACACTTCTATCAAACCAATACAGGCTGGTTACTTAGTGTATGTTCTGCATCTTTGGGGGTACAACTTGGTGGGCCTGCTATTTATAATACACAGCGTTTTAATAAAATGCGTGTCGGTGTAGAGCGTCTTCCCAACGCCGATGACGTACCACAACTACTCAATACATTTAACCAAACTCGCTTTTTTTGGCTTCTGATTATTATTAGCGTTGAAGTTATTAAGGCTGTTCTCGTTTTTAAGTTCGCATAAAAAAACCAGCCGTAGCTGGTTTTTTTATAATGTCCGAAGTTTTAAGCTACGGTGATATTTGCAAATTTGCGTTTACCTACTTGATAAATAGCCGTTGTGCCTTTTGCAATTTCCAATTTGGTATCGGTAATTTTGTCTTCGCCGTTAAGCTTTACTGCGCCTTGTTTGATCATACGCATGGCCTCTGAAGTACTCGCCACTAAGCCAGCTTCTTTTAGCAAGTTAGCAATTAGAATAGTGTCTTCATCAATGATAACTGTCAGCTCTGGAATTTCATCAGGTAGTGCTTTTTTCTGAAAGCGCTGAATAAAGTCATCATTAGCAGCTTGCGCATCGGCTTCGCTATGGAAACGTGCAATTAACTCTTTCGCTAATTCAATCTTAATATCGCGCGGGTTAGTGCCTTGCTCTACACGCTGTTTTTGCGCTGCAATTTGCTCAATAGAAAGGCTACTTAGCAAATCGTAGTAACGCCACATTAGTACATCACTAATTGACATGATTTTACCAAACATGTCGCTAGGCGTATCAGTAATACCTATGTAGTTTCCTAGTGACTTTGACATTTTCTGAACGCCATCAGTCCCTTCAAGTAAAGGCATCATTAGTACGGTTTGAGGTTTTTGACCTTCATCTTTTTGCAGCTCACGACCCATTAATAGGTTAAAACGCTGATCGGTGCCGCCTAGCTCAACATCTGACTCAAGTGCAACTGAATCCCAACCCTGTACTAGTGGATATAAAAACTCATGGATTGCGATAGATTGACCGCCAGCATAGCGCTTTTTAAAATCATCACGCTCAAGCATACGCGCCACAGTTTGGCGCGCGGCTAATTTTATCATCCCCGCAGCGCCCAACTTCTCCATCCACGTAGAGTTAAAAGCAACAGTTGTTTTAGCTGGGTCTAAAATTTTGAAAACCTGTTCTTTATAGGTTTCGGCGTTAGCAAGCACATCATCACGTGTAAGTGGTTTACGGGTCACATTTTTGCCCGTTGGATCACCAATCATACCGGTAAAATCACCAATTAAAAAAATAACCTCATGACCTAAATCTTGAAAGGTTTTCATTTTATTAATGAGTACAGTGTGACCTAGGTGTAAATCTGGAGCCGTAGGATCAAAACCAGCTTTAATTTTTAGCTTTTTCCCCGACTTTAATTTTTCAACCAACTCATCTTCAATTAATATCTCTTCTGCACCGCGTTTTATCTCTGCTAGAGCGGTTTGTAAATCCACTGTGTGTTACTCCAAAAAATTCTGACAACGAAGGGGTGTAATATGCTCACGGTTTATTGCTAGCGCGTTATCACAAAACAAATAAAACTATTTAGCTAACATAACAAATTTCCACCTAATTAGAACAACTTTTTTAACTAATCGCAGCACCAACTAAAATGCAGGGTGTACGTTCTAAAAGGGGATATAAACGAGCGATTAATAATACGCCAAAAGTGTTTATCACAAACTAAAAACAGTTTACAAATTAATCACTTCTCGTAATTAAACCGTTTTATAAGCTAATTTAATATTATGATGAAAAAGCAAAGTATCCAAGAATATAAAATAGTGTAACAGTTCAACTTTAAACACAAACAGCCTGAATACCCTATGATTTTAGCCTAATTTAACTCGAGTTTAAATCTACAAAATACTAGTATTCACAGATTATTCGTTATATCCTGCAATATAACCTATTTATTATCTTGACAGCAGAAAAAGGCACGTTATGGTTCACGTGGTTAACACGCTCCCCAAAAAACACAAAATGCTTATTCTAGGTTTGGTTTCTGCTATTGTTGCCTTAGCCTTTCTTCCTTCTGAAAAAGCCACTGCATCCAAAGACAATAGTGAAAACACACTAGAAATTGGTAAGCGCTATGAATTACAAATTAAAGTAGGTGAGAACGAAAAACTCACTGACCTAAATTCCGAGCAGGCAGCACAAAAACTTCCAGAATATGATTTTGTCGATCACCAAGTTAAAAATGGTGACAACTTAGCGATTATTTTTAAGCGCGCTGGTTTTTCTGCACAAACGCTGCATAAACTTGTAAACACCAACGCTGAAACACGTAAGCTAACTAAAATTCACCCAGGTGAAACGTTAAGCTTTGCTACCGCCGAAGACGGTTCATTAGCTCAATTACGCTACGTTATTTCTAAAACGGATACGCTATTCGTCACACTTAATGACGAAGGCCAATACGACACCTCAATTGACAGCAAAGAAATAGAGACATTGAGCAAAACAGCCGGTGGGGAAATTTCAAGTAGCTTTTGGACCTCTGCAATTGCAGCAGGTTTAAGTGAACGCCAAATCATGAACTTTGCCGATATATTTGGTTGGGACGTCGATTTTGCAAACGACATTCGCAAGGGTGATGAATTTGGCTTAATTTATGAGTCTCATTTTGTTGACGGTGAGTTTATTGGCACCGGTAAAATTATTGCCGCTGAATTTATAAACCAAGGTGAGCGTTACACCGCTATTCGTCACACAGACGGTAACTTTTACACCCCTGAAGGCCGCAGTATGAAAAAAGCCTTTTTGCGTGCGCCTGTTAATTTCAAATATATTAGTTCAAGCTTTAACCCTCGCCGCCTACACCCAGTTACAGGACAAGTGAAAGCACATCGCGGCATTGATTACGCTGCACGCACAGGCACGCCAGTTGTATCATCGGGTAATGGTAAAGTAATTAAAGCAGGCTATAGCAAATATAATGGTAATTACGTATTTATTAGCCATGGTACTCAATATGTTACTAAGTACTTACACCTTAACAAGCGCCTAGTCAGAACAGGGCAAAAGGTAAAACAGGGAGAAAAAATAGGTACTGTTGGCTCAACTGGTCGTGTAACCGGTGCGCATTTACATTATGAGTTTTTGGTTAACGGCGTTCACCGTAACCCTAAAACCGTAAAACTACCTAAGTCTGAACCATTACCTCGTTCAGAGCTTGCTAAATTTAAGCCTATTGCTGATAACTTTATCGCACAACTAGAGCGTAATCGTGAGCTACAACTAGCACTTAGATAAACACTTCACTGATTAAATAAAAAAGCCTTTGTTGGGGTTACCCGCAAAGGCTTTTTTGTGTGTGATATTTAAGTTTCAATCTTAATTTACAAGTACATAAATTAGCTGCACAACCAAAGATATCATGACTAATGGCCAAATATACTTGCTGTATTTGGTAGCACCCTCTAGCCCCATTTTACTTTGGTACTTTTCTAGCAAAGGAATAATGATCACCAAAGCAATCACTAAGCTAATTAAAATGACAAATATATTCATATCAACACCTTTGTATTATACCAATTCGTTTAAATAATATTGAAACGGGTATTAACTTACGGCAAAGCGCAGCCTTTCGCGCTAATATATAACTCATACCAATGCTCTCGACTTAAATTAATATTAATTGCATCACTCGATGCTTTAATACGATCTACATTAGTTGTGCCTATAATTGGCTGAATCGATGCAGGATGGCGAAGTAGCCATGCCAATACAATAGCTTCTGCACTTGTGCCATATAAAACGGCAAGCTTACTAACTAAAATACTCGTGTTTACATCCGCTTGTGACGCTTTTGATAGGTCACCGCCTGAGTATAAACCTTGGCACAAACTGCCCCAACTCTGAATTTGAATATCATGCTCACGACAATACTCAACACACCCTGGGGTAAAGTTAATATCTTTGCCATCGGCATTACCCACATAAATGCCCTCATCAACCCACTGATGTTTTTGTAAACTGGCCTCTATTTGATTTGCCACAATTGGCATATCTAAAGCGCGCTGCAAAAACCTTATTTGATGTTGAGACATATTAGAAACTGCAAAATGACGCACTTTGCCACTTTCTTTTAAACAGCTAAATATTTGCGCAACTTCCTCCACCTCCATTAATGGATCAGGGCGATGCAACATAAGCACATCTAAGTAGTCGGTATTTAATCGTTTAAGTGAGCCCTCAACAGAACGCTCAATCCAATCAGCAGAAAAATCATAACGCTGCGGGTTTTTCTCATCAGCAAAGCGAATACCACACTTAGACTGAATATACATTTGTTCTCTAAGCTCAGGACGCTCAGCCAACGCTTTACCAAAAACGTGCTCAGCTTTGCCTAAGGTATAAATATCAGCGTGATCAAAAAAGTTAATCCCGCTTTCAAATGCTGCGTCTATGCATGAATGAGCTTGCTTTAAGTGCCCACTGTTGATGGCGTCTTTATTCCAAGCACCACCTAAACCCATACAACCAAATACAAGCTTACTAACCTTGGGTAAATATTTTGCCAGCGGAGTGTGTAACATTTGACAGCCCTTTTAAAAAATGAAGAGTGATTACTTTAAACAAAAAACCCTATACAAGAAACCGCTTAATCTAAAACATTAAATTTTAGGCAAAAAAAAGCGCAGTAAACTGCGCTAATGGTTGGATTAAATATTACTAGCCAACAAGTGCTAATAAAATACCTGCAGCAACAGCACTTCCCAGTACGCCAGCTACATTAGGCCCCATGGCATGCATCAGTAAAAAGTTGTGCGGGTTATTTTCAAGACCGACTTTATTAACTACACGAGCCGCCATAGGAACAGCCGATACACCCGCTGCACCAATTAATGGATTAATTGGGGTTTTTGATATTTTATTTAAGCCTTTTGCCATAAATACACCTGAGGTCGTACCAATAGCAAACGCCATTGCGCCCAGCACTAAAATACCAATGGTTTCCACTGTTAAGAACTGCTCGGCAGCAAGCTTAGAGCCTACCGCTAGTCCTAGAAATATGGTGGTTATATTAATAATTTCGTTTTGAGCACTGTTACTTAGCCTATCGACCACACCCGACTCACGCATTAAGTTACCCAAACAAAACATACCAACCAGTGGAATGGCGGCTGGTAAAAAGAGCGCAGTTAAAGTAAGTACCATCAGCGGAAAAATAATTTTTTCCTTTTTTGATACTTTACGTAGTTCTGGCATTTGAATTTTACGCTCTTCAGGCGTTGTAAACGCACGCATGATAGGTGGCTGAATAATAGGAACCAACGCCATGTACGAGTACGCAGCCACTGCTATAGCACCTAATAAATCAGGTGCCAGCTTTGACGCTAAAAAGATAGCGGTTGGCCCATCAGCGCCACCAATAATGGCAATTGCTGACGCATCTTGTAAACTAAACTCAAACCCTGGAATAAAGTTAAGTAAAATAGCCCCAAATAAGGTAGCAAAAATACCAAACTGCGCCGCAGCACCTAATAACAACATACGCGGATTTGCAATTAAGGCACTAAAGTCAGTGAGCGCGCCCACTCCCATAAATATTAATAACGGAAAAATTCCGGTATCAATACCTACATAGTAAACATAATAAAGTAAGCCACCAGGGTCAGATAAGCCCGCCACAGGAATATTAGTTAAAATAGCCCCAAAACCAATGGGCAGTAATAGTAGCGGCTCAAAGTTTTTAACTATAGCTAAAAATAATAACAAACAACCAACGGCAATCATGATCAGCCCAGGAAATGTAAAGTTAGCAATGCCTGTGGCATGCCAGAGGTTTAAAATACCATCCATCCTCTAATTACTCCTTAAGCTAATGCAATCATTGCATCGCCGGTTGACACTGAATCACCTTCAGAGACAAGCACGTCTGCAATTGTACCGGTATGCATGGCGCGTACTTCGGTTTCCATTTTCATGGCTTCCATAATAATCACCACATCACCTTCATTTACTACCTGACCTGGCTTTACTTTAATTTTAAAGATATTACCGGCAAGTGGCGCATTAAGAGTTTCACCTGAAGCAACTGATGCCGACTGTGGAATATGCTCAGAGTCTTTTAGCGTCACCTCTTTAAGCTCACCGCCCTGAGCAACCACGACATCGTATACTTTACCATCTACTTTAACGCTGTATTGCTCAGCCTTAACGCCTTTATTGTTTGCCGCTGATTTTTCAGGTGCTTTATTGGAGCTATCATCAGCGCTAGGAACAGGTTCAAATGCATCAGGGTTATTGCGGTTTTTAATAAACTTCAAACCAATTTGTGGGAATAAGGCATACGTGAGCACATCATCAATTTGCTCATCAGCAAGCGTTAAGCCTTGCTCTTGCGCAAGCTTACTTAATTCAGCCTCAAGCGTTTCAAGTTCAGGTTTGATCACATCTGCAGGGCGACAGGTAATTGCTTCGCTGCCATCAAGTACACGCTCTTGTAACTCTTTATTCATAGGAGCAGGTGTTGAACCATACTCACCTTTTAATACGCCAGCGGTTTCTTTGGTGATGGTTTTATAGCGCTCGCCAGTAAGCACATTAAGTACTGCCTGAGTACCAACAATTTGCGAGGTCGGTGTAACTAATGGAATAAAGCCCAAATCCTCACGCACCCGTGGAATTTCAAGTAATACTTCGTTTAGTTTATCAGCAGCGCCTTGCTCTTTAAGCTGATTTTCCATGTTAGTTAACATACCACCTGGCACTTGGGCTAATAAAATTCGGCCATCAACACCTTTTAAACTGCCTTCAAACGCAGCGTACTTTTTACGTACGTCTCTAAAGTAAGCTGCAATTTCTTCAAGGTGGTTTAAATCAAGCCCAGTATCACGCTCAGTACCTTCCACGATTGCAGCAATTGTTTCAGTTGCTGAATGACCATAAGTCATACTCATAGACGATACAGCCGTATCGAGCATATCAATACCGGCATCAATCGCTTTTTGATACGTTGCGGTACTTAAACCCGTTGTTGCATGACATTGCATGGCAATAGGAATTGAAACCGTTTCTTTTAAGCCTTTAATCAGTTTTTCTGCATCGTAAGGCTTAAGCAATCCCGCCATATCTTTAATACAAATTGAATGACAACCTAATTCTTCAAGCTGCTTAGCAAGTGTTAGCCACATATCCAATGTGTGTACTGGGCTTACCGTGTAAGAAATCGTACCTTGGGCATGCGCGCCTACTTTAACCGCCGCTTTTATGGCAGTTTCTAAGTTACGTACATCATTCATGGCATCAAAAATACGAAATACGTCTACGCCATTTTTGTGTGCGCGCTCAACAAACTTTTCAACAACGTCATCAGCATAATGGCGATACCCCAATAAGTTTTGACCGCGAAGTAACATTTGCTGGGGTGTATTTGGCATCGCCTTTTTAAGCGCGCGAATACGCTCCCAAGGATCTTCGCCTAAATAACGAATACATGAGTCAAAGGTAGCCCCACCCCAAGACTCTATAGACCAATAACCTGCGTCATCAATTTTTTTTGCAATAGGTAACATGTCGTCTAATCGCATGCGGGTAGCTAAAAGCGACTGATGTGCGTCACGAAGTACGAGTTCTGTTATTTTTAATTTAGCCATTGGTATGCTCCTCTAATTATTATTTGTTTTGTACTGAGCAATGGCAGCACTAATTGCAGCGATGTGCTCATTTGGCACACCTTGAGATTTAAAAGATGGTGTTCTCTGTGATACTTCAAGTTCTGGCTGAGAAAATTTGCTAGCCAGCTTAGACATAACTGTCACTGCACCAATCAATAAAGAAAGAAATACAAACACACCCACCATACCGGTTAGCATTAAATTGCCTGCAGTTGTGAGCAAAGCCCCTATATCCATAATTCTCCCCTGTTCAAAACTGAATACATAAAAAGTCGATTTATTTAAATAAATATTCACCAATAGTAACAAAAACTATTCTTTTGTCTACACATTGTAAATTGGTAAAACCAATTAATCTAAAAGTAACATATCAACAATAAGGTTAACACCACCTAAAATAGCTTATTTAACCTATATATATAGATGTTAAAAATGTTCGTTATAAACAAAGAATATATAAAAACCCTAATATTCTGTAAAAATACATAAAAATATACCTAATGAGCTAATCCACTAAAAACTGCCAAAGCAAATGTTAATTGGTCTTACCAAAATGACGAATGTAAAAACTATTTATTATCTCATCAGACACCACTGTGAATAAGTTACAGATAAAACCGTAAAAATTACCAACCTAATATAAAGCCAAACTCAAAAAATAAATTAAACCATTGATTTAAAACAAAATAAAATATTGGCATATTACTCGCTTATATAAAAACAACACTTTAACACTTAGATAAATCAAGGAGATGACAATGTTACGCTGGACAATTACATTTTTGGTGATCGCACTAATCGCAGCCGTTTTAGGATTTGGTGGTATTGCAGGAGCCGCAGCAGGAATTGCTAAGATCATATTTTTTATCTTTTTAGTTTTACTGGTTATTTCACTTGTCTCTGGCGCTTTACGTGGTAAAAGCCCCAGGTAGATAAGAAACAACGAACTTTTTTAAATTTATATACAAGGAATTACATTATGAAATCATCAACACTTAAAGCAGCAGCTATTGGCCTATTCGCAAGTGCATTTATTATGGGTTGTGAAGACAATCATGCAGAAGAAGCCGGTGAACGCATCGACGAGGCCGTGACAGATGTTCAAAATAAAGTAGAAGATGCCTGTGAAGAAGTAAAAGAAGGTGTCAACGCTGAAGAAACAAATTGCTAATTCAGCCCCCTTTTTAAAAAGCGACCATTCGGTCGCTTTTTTGTGTTAAGTATTAGTCGCCAAGTTGCTACCCATTAATTATAAACTCTGAACTATTAATTCTTTTTAAGCTGCGCATTTACCACATAGCTTGCTAAAATGATAAAAAATAGCTTTTAAGTATAGATGCATGGTATTTACGACAACCTATAAACTCGATAAACCTTACTTTTATGAATGCTTCGACCAATCGCTGCCTTATAGTAAACGCGCGCAACCTAAATATTTTTTATTAGCACTGCTTGTTGTATTGGGATTATTTGGTATTTATGGTTTAGGAGATCATTACCTAGGTACATTTTTGCTGATGCTAGCCCTACTCGAATGCATCGCCTTTTACTATCGCCGCCCATGGTGGGTTACCAGGCAAATGCTAAGCAGAGCGTCTGGTTCTGAAGTCACTCTCACCTTCGACGAAGACGGAATAAAATCAACCAATCATTACAAAAATTACCAGTTAGCCTGGCACGACATTAACGAAATTATTACTACAGATTGTGGACTATTGTTAAAAAGTAAAAGCGGTATGCAATACATTTCTAAGGCAATACTCGACGAAGAAACGATTGATTTTATAAGTAAAAGATCCACCTTCTAAAGAAGGTGGCTTTGAATTAGCCCCCTAAAAGGGGGCGTTGTTTACTCCAGAGTTAACTGAGCTTGCTCTTGTCTCTCCTCCTTCTGCTGATGCCTGACATATCTTCGTACTATTTCTTCGTTTATGCCTACCGTATCAACAAAGTATCCTCGCTGCCAAAAATGATTACCCCATAGCTTGTTCTTTCTTAAGTACGGATATTTACAAAACATTTTTAACGCTATTTTACCTTTCAATGCGCCCATTAACTTTGAAATTGACAGATTTGGCGGCACTTTTACTACTAAGTGTACGTGATCTATTTGTACATTCAGCTCAACAACTTTGCAC
>NZ_PNCV01000009.1:0-74548 GCF_005886925.1 Pseudoalteromonas sp. S3260 | reverse complement strand
GCAAATTCAACCTTGAAAGGTCAACAGACCCTAATTACTTATCAGTCTAATTATTTATCACTCATCACTTTACGAACAACCGGCTCAAGGCTTGCCATTCCCCACTGCTTGCCTGTTTCAATTGCAGACTCAATATCAGCGCCTTGCTGATGGGCTGAAATAGCCATTAGCGCACCAACACGATTACTGCTCGCACAATGAACAACCACTGACTCACCTTTAAGTTCTTCTAAAAGGCTAGCTAATCGTTTTGCATTGTCGATGTTTATATCTTGTGCACCTGCAATCTCAATTGCGTGGTAATTCATTCCTAAAGAATTGACTAACGCGCCTTCATCCCAGTCTTGCTCATCTGCTGCACGTAAATTAATAACATGCTTAACATTAGCTTGTGACAGTTGCTTAAACTGCTCATCAGTCGGTTGCGCTGCTGAAAAAACTAAGTTGTTATGTGCTGCAAAGTTTTTAATATTAGCGTTATTTACCACATCTATAGCTACTGGCTGCTCGCCCGCTATCACTGCTGACACTGCAATGGCTGCAATAAATACACTTGTACAGAGTTGTTTGATTAATTTCATACTATCCCCTCAAAGTAACTCATTTTGATTTTTAAAAATGCGCTTTTAATTGCTCTATCTGCTCATTAGTATAAGGCACACTCGGAAACTTGCCCCATACCGGCGCAGGCCACGCAATATCTGTTTTAAAACGCGCGATATGATGAATATGTAGTTGTGGCACCATATTACCCAATGCGGCTACATTTAACTTATCAGGATTAAACACCTCCATTAACAAATGACTGAGTTTCGCTGACTCGTGTAAATAAGTAATTTGTTGCTGCTCGGTTAAATCAATAATCTCTTTTAAACCCGCTATTCTGGGGACCAATACAAACCAAGGATATTGGCTGTCGTTTAATAGCAACACCTTACAAAGTGGCCAATCAGCCAGTTCAATACAATCTCTTTTCAGTTCAGGTGCTAAGGTAAATGATGTTTTGCTCATGTTAAAGTCCTTAGATTATTTTACCGCACACTTTATAGCATTTAGTTGCAGTTGCACACGCTTGTGCTTTACCATCGAGATAATTTTATGTAAGTAAAGGCAATCCTGTGTTAAAAAAACTAAAACATCTCTCACTGGCAATTCCCCTACTCGCGGGCGCATTAAGCGCAGAAGCTGAGCCGCTAACGCTTGAGCGTATATTTGATGATCCGAGCTTAGCAGGCAAATCTCCGGTACAACTTAAGTTTTCGCCTGATGGTAGCCGGGTTACCTACTTACAAGGTAAAACCGATGACTATAACCGCTACGATTTATGGGAATATAATTTAAAAGATAATACCAACAGGTTGTTAGTTGATTCGGCGCAGTTATTTTCAGGCCCAGAAAATCTCTCCGATGAAGAAAAAGCACGCCGCGAACGCCAACGTATTTTTGGAAAAGGTATCCTTGAATATAAATGGTCAAAAGATGGGAAAGCACTGTTATTTCCTCTTAATGGCGATCTTTATTACTATGACTTAGATGCTAAAAATAGTAAAAAGCTGACTAACACAGACGCATTTGAAACCGATGCGCGTTTCTCTCCAAAAGGAAATTTCGTATCCTTTATCCGAGAGCAAAACCTATATGCACTAGAGCTGGCTTCAGGTAAAGAAATTCAGTTAAGTAAAGATGGCGGTGGCGTAATTAAAAACGGCATGGCCGAATTTGTGGCGCAAGAAGAAATGAGCCGTATGACCGGTTATTGGTGGGCAAATGATGAATCTAAAATCGCCTTTACTCGCGTTGATGAAAGCCCTGTTCAAGAAGCGATTCGTAACGAAATTTATGCTGATGAAGTAAAACTATTTAACCAGCGTTATCCATTTACTGGCACCAATAATGTTGACATTCAACTTGGGGTGGTAAAGCTTAATGATCAAGCAGTTGACTGGATTGACTTAGGCGACGATAAAGATATTTATATTGCCCGCGCTAAGTGGCTAAACGACAGCAATACGCTCTCTTATCAATGGCAAAACCGCTCGCAACATAGCTTAGAATTACGTTTTTACAACACTAAAACAAAACAGCAAACCGTTGCTTTAACTGAAAAAAGTGATACCTGGATCAACTTGCATTTTGACCTTGAATTTTTAAAAGATAAAAAGCATTTTGTATGGGCCTCAGAGCGCGATGGATTTAAGCACCTTTATTTATATCGTAATAACGGCCAACTTATCCGCCAGATTACCGCAGGTGATTGGGTCGTAGATAGCCTAAAAGGGATAGATGAAAAAAATGGCGTTGTTTACTTTGCTGCACGTAAAGATACTGCGCTTGAAAGCCACTTATACAGTGCGCCTTTATTTAAAAAAGGGGGTATGAAGCGCATTACTGAAAAAGGCCAATACCATAATGTCGTTCTAGCTAAAGATAATAAAACTTTCATTGATAATAGCTCATCGGTTAATAAGCCAAATTCAGCTGCACTGCGCAAAATTAATGGTGAGTTTATTACGTGGCTTGAAGAGAATAAGCTTGATGACTCTCACCCACTTACCCCGTATCTAACTGATTTAGCCCAGCCCGAATACGGAACAATTACCGCTGAAGACGGCCAAATTATGCATTACCGTTTATTTAAACCAGCAAATATGGCAAAGGGTAAAAAGCATCCGGTTATTGTCAACGTTTACGGTGGTCCTCATGCTCAGCGAGTAACCAATAGCTGGCGCAGTAAAAATTTATATTTTCAATACATGGCGCAACAAGGTTATGTAATTTTTCAACTTGATAACCGAGGCTCTTACAATCGCGGTAAAAAGTTTGAAGATGCAATTTATAAGCACTTAGGCGTTGTAGAAGTGGCGGATCAAATCAAAGGCGTTGAGTTTTTACGTACCCTTGATTACGTAGACCCTGCTCGCATTGGTATTTATGGCCACAGCTATGGCGGTTACATGGCGCTGATGACTATGTTTAAAGCAGGCGATTACTTTAGCGCGGGTGTATCTGGTGCTCCGGTTACCGACTGGGCTCTATACGACACCCATTACACCGAGCGCTATTTGGGTCACCCTGATACTAATGCCCAAGGCTATATCGACAGTGCGGTGTTCCCATACGCTAAAGGCTTAAAAGGCCCATTAATGATTTACCATGGTATGGCCGATGACAACGTATTATTTACCCATGCCACTAAATTGTTTAAACAGCTGCAAGATAACAATCAACAGTTTGAAATGATGACTTACCCGGGTTCAAAACATAGCCTTCGCGGTAAACAAGTTCAAACTCATTTACATCAAACTATTACAAACTTCTTTAACCGTAATTTTAATACAAACTAACTAAGACTGGGTTAATTATTCGACTAAAGGCTGATACAAGTATCAGCCTTTTTTTATGCAAATAAGCTATATTGAAACGTCAACAAACAATAATTAAATTCATTATAAGCACCCGTTAAGTAAAAGTTCGGCCTATCCTTTTTATTGTATTTACGCAAACTAGTTAACAAAGAGAGTATTAAAAATACAATATAAGGAAAATAAAACCGTATTAGCCTATATTTTAACTATGCTTATTTAAGAGAAATAATGCTCTAATACGGGAACATGCATATGCCAAATCTCCGTCGTTTTACTATATTTCAACGTTTAGCCATTTTAGTAGGGATTGTAATTTTTGGTTTAATTGTATTGAGTATTTCGAGTTTAAGTAATCAATATAAATCGCTTAAAAATGAGCAATATCTAAAAACTAAAAATGTGGTGGAAACTGCTTATAGCATCATTACACACTACGCAGCGCTTGAACAAAATCAAACACTCACTCGTGCACAAGCACAATCTCAAGCGATGGCCTCAATACGCTCATTGCGTTACGATGATACTAACTATTTTTGGATCAACAATTATCAGCCAGCCATGGTAATGCACCCAATTAAACCAGCCCTTGAAGGGAAAGATTTAACGAATAATAAAGACCCTGATGGCACCCCTTTGTTTGTTGAAATGGTTGATGTTGTTAAAAAATCCGGCGAAGGCTATGTGCCTTACAAGTGGCCAAAGCCCGGCAGCGACAAACCTGTAGATAAAATTGCGTATGTAAAAGGCTTTAATCAATGGCAATGGATCATCGGCTCGGGCGTTTACCTTGATACCATAGACAACACCTTTTCGCAGCAACGTACTATTATCGTTATCAATGTTGTGATTATGATCGTCGTTGTCGTACTTTTTAGCTACTTTATTGGTCGCAGTATTTTAACGCCAACTCGATTAGCAGCAGAAATGATGAAAGATATATCTCAAGGTGAAGGAGATTTGACCCGCAGTCTAAATGATAGTGGTAATGATGAAATATCTCAGCTGTCGCGGTCATTTAACTTATTTGTATCCAAAATTAGGGAGTCTTTGGTGCTGGTTGCCAAAAGCGCAAACGATGTCAACGAGCATGCCCATGCAGTCGATGATTCTAGCAAAACCAGCCAATCATTCATTGAACTTCAAAACGACAGCTCAACCCAAGTAGCCGCTGCAATGGAGCAAATGACTCATCAAATTCATGATGTTAGCCGTAATGCCGAAGCTGCTGAGCAAGCCGCAAATGATGCTGCTAGTAATGCATCAACGGGTAAAAATGTAGTGTCGAAAACCATTACCGCTATTGAAACCCTCTCTAGTAATATAGAAACCGTGAGCAAAGTGACCGCCGACCTTGCTCAAGAGAGTAATAATATTGGCTCGGTACTTGATGTTATTAGAAGCATTGCTGAACAAACCAATCTGTTAGCGCTAAACGCAGCTATTGAAGCAGCAAGAGCAGGTGAACATGGAAGAGGCTTTGCAGTTGTAGCCGACGAAGTAAGAACACTTGCCAGCCGGACAGGTAAAAGCACTGATGAGATTCAAGCTATGATAGCTAAGCTGCAAGAAGGGGCTAAAGCTGCAGTTGAAGCGGTAAAATCTAGCCAAGAGATTTCTATTTCTACGGTTGAACAAGCCTCTTCAGCTAATGAATCACTTGATGAAATAGACAGGCTGGTATCGGTGATCACCGATATGAACGGCCAAATTGCTCGCGCCACAGAGCAGCAAACATCAGCCGCAGACGAGGTGAATTTAAGAATTAATGATTTATCACAATCTACAGAGCAATCATTGGGTAACACCAAAGATTTAACTCGCGCTAGCGACAAACTCAAACAAAGCAGTGTTGAGTTATCAAGCGTGGTATCGCGCTTTAAGCTTAGTTAACCTGAACTCCGGATAATAAATATCTTTGACCAATTAAAAAGCCCTGATTTTCAGGGCTTTTTAGGATTATTTATAGGGAGTTATAAACAATAGCGGGCAAATAAACTGCTAACTGACGCTGCGGTTGGTTTACCATGTTGCCAGTCGCCGCCTTCAACGCCACTACCAGCAATATCCATATGTACATAAGGAAGTGGTAAAGTAGATTCATTACCATGCTTATCTAATCCACCTACCACAGCTAAAAATGCCATAGGGAATTGATGGCCGCGCGCTGTGACAGCAGAAGCCGCATTATTACTAGAAAGCACATCGTCAGCTAAAGTGCGTGGTTTTATAAAATCATAATCTTCACGGCGTGAACGCGACACTTCAGCACCGTCAGCCCATAAATCACCACAATCGGCTAATTGGCGTGAAATATTAGCACTACGCGCGGGCCCATTCTCAACATATGCGCCATAAGGCCCCATCGCGCGCGCAGCGTGCCCTGTTAAGGTTGCCACTGTAAACAACGTTGGATTTATTTCATTTTTAGCTAAGTCTTTCATTTCGCTAAGTAAATCCCCCATAGCTAAACGCCCTTCGGCATCGGTATTACCAATACGTACTCGCACACCTTCACGGCTAGTAATTATTTCATCAGGGACAAAACAATCTGAACCAATAGAGTTGCGTACAACCGCTAAAAAGGCAATCACTTTAACCCCTTTAGGCTGATAATCGGCTACTGCTTTCATAAATCCAGCAACCGAGGCCGCACCGCCTTTATCGCGGCTCATACCGGCCATAAAACCACCGACTTTTAAATCTGCACCGCCCGTGTCATAGACTAAACCTTTACCAACAAACATCAGTGTTCGGGTTACTTCACCCTCAGGCACGTATTCAAGTTTAACAACGCGTGGATGATGGCGCTCTACCGCATACGATGCGCGAGCAACGGTACTTAGCATGGGGTAATGCTTATCAATGGCAGCTAAATCATCAATCACATCAACGCTCACCGCACTGTTTTCAAATAACTCAGTACAATAATCAGCAAAACGTGGGGGAGCCATGCGTTCAGGCTCGGTGCCACATAAATCACGTGCGGCATATTGCCCCGCAGCTAATGCATTGACTGCTTTGATTGTTTGCTCATTGGCATCAATTAAGCCTATTTGAGTAATAGGTTCAATACCTTGACCATGAAACTCACGCGCTTCTAGGGGTTGCCATAATGCTTGGCATGCGCCTAAGTAAGCCACTTCAAGAGCATGTTGATAACGGCTATCCGTATTTAAAGCGGGTAAATAAATAGCAGGGTTAACACTACCTGATGCTTTTGCCTCATTAATGGCTAATTTGGCTGCATCAAAATAACGACGAACGTCGTCATAATCTCTGTTTAAAGGGCCTGTTGGCGCTAACACGACACGTTTACCGGCAATCACTAACAAGGTGACTTGATTGCCTATGCGAGAGTCTACTTGGGCTTGGTCTAAAATTGCATCACGCAGTGGCGTATTTGGTAAATGAGAAAAGTCGTTGCTGATAATAATAAGTGCATCATGCGATGTACAATCTAGGCTTGCACTTACCAGCTTAGCCAGTACTGCTTTTGGATATGCCATAAAAAAGGATCCTGTTAGAAAACGTAGTCCCTATTATTATTTATTTAGCAATTTATAACCAGTGAACTGCGATAATCTGCATACTTACTGGCAACTTGGAGTTACACGTTTTACACATCTAAAATACTGAGCTGTAAATTATGCTCTGGTTGATTTTTAATACCCACGCCAATTCCTAATAAGCGCACCGGTTGTTGTAACCCACGTTGATAGGCTTTGCCGAGTAACTCTTTAAAAATAGCCGTGTTTAATTGATGCGCAGCTTGATCTGCTGAGGTCACTACAAAATTAGCAAATTTAACTTTAACACTTAATTTATTAATTTTATGTTGTAGTTGCTGTTTATTTAATCGAACCACGAGTTCATCTAACAGTTGCGGTAATTGTTCAAGGCATTCATCTAGGCTGTTTTTGTTGTATTCATAAGTATGTTCCACACTCAATGACTTACGTACCCGCTCGGTGGAAACACGCCCTATATGCTCACCCATGCACTTTTGATATAACGACACACCAAAATTACCCACATGCTGTTGCATCCAATTAGCCCCTTTTTCGCGCACATCTTGCCCTTTGTATAACCCTTTTAAATTAAGCTTTTCTAGAGTTACTTTACCCACTCCTGGAATTTTACCTAATGGCAATTGGGCTAAAAACGAGTCAACCTGCTCAGGCAATACTACAAATTGGCCATTGGGCTTATTTTCATCACTAGCAATTTTGGCTATAAATTTAATTGGGGCAATACCTGCAGATGCAGTCAGTCCTGTGGTATTAAAAATATCGGCACGAATTTGCTCAGCAATTAACGTTGCACTGCCTTTAAAAGCAGTACTATGGCTCACATCTAAATATGCTTCATCAAGCGAAAGAGGTTCTACAAGGTCAGTATAGCGGTTAAAAATGGCGCGGATCTGTGTTGATACTTGTTTATAAACAGCCATTCTTCCAGGCACAATAACTAAGTCAGGGCAAAGCTGTTTGGCATGATAGTTAGACATAGCAGAGCGCACCCCATACTCTCTAGCAATATAGTTAGCGGTAGAGAGCACTCCACGGCGACTATTTCCGCCAATTGCCAGTGGTACGCTTGCAAGCTTAGGATTGTCGCGCATTTCTACGGCCGCATAAAAGCAGTCCATATCTATATGAATAAACTTTTTCATCACACAATAACAACTGTTTATTTATACAGCCATTATTGTGGAATCACTTTTAATTAGCAAGCATGTTATTGCTTAAAAAGAGCGTTTACTTTTCTTTGGCTTATTAAAACAATATATCCAAAATAAAATTTCTAAAGAAAAGCCTAATAAAATCAAAACAATTGCCCCAGCCTCATTACCCATAGCGTAACAAGTAAACGACGCTATAAAAACGGTGCATGCCAATAACCAATTAATTATATTCTGCATAGTTATCTCCTTGTGTGTTAATAGTTACTATAGCCATGAATTTAAAGAGGTACAATTTTAGCCCTAGAATTTTTGCCAACTATAATTCCCTTGAGCTCATCCGACCATGTTGCTAATCTAAATGCTTTAAAACTAAGAGCAATAAATACATGGAAACGTTTAAACAACAACACCCTATTCATACCGATATCACTGTAGCATGGGGCGATATGGATGCCCTACAGCATGTTAATAACTGTGTTTACCTGCGTTATTTTGAAATAGCCAGAATCGATTTTTTAAATAAATTAAATTTATTTGATACTATTAATGCTAAAGCCACGGGGCCTGTGATCAGTGAAAATAATATTCGCTATAAGCGTCCAGTTACCTTTCCCGACACATTGAGCGTAGGTATTACCATTAGTGATATTAAATCTGACCGATTTGTAATGAACTACAGTGTGTTTAGTCATGCGCAAAACGCGATAACAACCACCGGCATGTCAAAAGTGGTGATGTTTGACTTTAAAACAGGCCAAAAAGCCACGATCACTGAGCCATTGTTATCGGCTTTAAAAGCAAACTCTCAAACCGAATAATTAGGATTAGCAATGCAATATAGTCAATTAGGCAGTAGTGGTGTTAGCGTTTCAAGAGTGTGTTTAGGTAGCATGACCTGGGGAGTACAAAACACTCAGCATGATGCCGACCAACAGATAGCCTATGCGCTTGAGCAGGGTGTGAACTTTATTGATACAGCAGAAATGTATGCTGTTCCTCCCTCTCCCGATACCTACGGTAAAACAGAAGAAATTATAGGCAATTGGATAGCACGTAATTCACAAAAACGAAAAGACATTGTTATTGCAACTAAAATTGCCGGTAATGGGCTTTCATGGATCCGTGATGGCGGTGATATTACTCGCCAAGCTGTTATTGATGCCGTTGATCAGTCTCTAAAACGCTTACAAACAGATTATATTGACTTATACCAATTACATTGGCCAAATCGTCGCACTCCTCATTTTGCAAGGCAATGGCCTGGTATGCTTAAATTTACCGAGGTAGATGCAAAACAACACACTGCTGATATGCTTGATATTTTAGAGGGGTTAGATGCGTGTGTTAAAGCAGGAAAAATTAAGCATTGTGGGCTTTCTGATGATACGCCTTGGGGAATTAGCCAATTTTTAAATTTAGCAAAAGAGCATAACTTGCCAAAAATGGTGTCTATCCAAAACGAGTTTAGCCTAGTACATGCCAAAGATTGGCCATATTTAATAGAACAATGTGTACATGAAGATATTGCTTATTTACCTTGGTCACCATTGGCCGCAGGGCTATTAACCGGTAAATACCTAAATGGAGCACGCCCTGAAGGCTCCCGCTGGACATTTATGCAGCGCAACGGTATTTTTCGTGATACGCCACAATCACAACAGGCGACCAAAGAGTATGTTGAACTTGCCCATGCACACGCTATCACCCCAGCTCAATTAGCGCTGGCTTGGTGTAATCAAGTTGATGGAGTGACATCATCTATCATTGGTGCCACTACTATGGCGCAATTAAAGGAAGACATTGATGCGTTTGATCTAACACTGAGCGATGACGTGTTATCAGCGATTGATATCATATTTAGAAATAATCCAATGCCTTACTAATGAAATTAAGCAAAGGGTAAATGTGATTCAATAATGTTGATTCTTTGCTATTCTTTATATTTATTTTTTAAGCGCTAAGGTATAATTAAATACAGTCATTTAATAAAGAATTATCAGCTTTTTATGGATACAGCTCGTTATTTCTGCCTGCTATTTTTAATATTCTCGAGTAACAGTATTAGCCAATCTAAAAATCAGCTCACTGAAATTTTATGGCTACAAAGCAATACACCACCTTTTCACTTAGACTCAGAGAATACTCAAATGGGCTTGTGTGACAATTTAACTAAGCAACTTATCAGTAGTATAAAGGATGTAAAACATACTCGATTATTTGTTCCACAAAAACGAATTAATAAATATATCAAAGAAGGCAAAAATGTCTGCTTTCCATGCGTAATCCATAAAAAGAGCACCAACGAAGTCTATACATACTCACGCCCTACCTCTATCTACCCTGAGTTTAGTATTATTACAACTAACCAAAAAGCAGAAACACTTACTAAAGCACATGGTAATCCTATAAATTTAATTAGTTTACTTAGCGATGAACGCTTTACCTATGGACAAGCCGCAGCACGACGTTTTTCACCACACATAAATATGATTATTGAAAACTCTTTGAGCCATCATAACGTGTCCTTGAGCTTAAGTAGTGATAATGAGAGTGGCGTTGTGATCGATAGGTTGAGGCATGGCTTTTTAGACTACTCGCTCGATTACCCTTTTATGGCCAGTTACTTTAACCAGCAACAACACCCTATAAAAATCGTTAGTATACCCATAGCTCAAAATACGCGCTCATTAATCAAAGGAGCTGTAGGCTGTGCGACTAATGCGCCTAATGATTTTGCTAATCAGGCAATTAAGAAAATTAATGCGGCATTAGAAAGTGCCATACTAGAATCAGCGGCTCATCAACTAAGCCAGCGACACTGGCTAAGTGAACATATCGATAATTTTGATAAACAATATTATCAACACATAATTAACTTTGACTCACAGACCAATGATGCTCCAATAAACACTGCTGACCAGAATAAAGAGCAACTTTAAACTCTCGCCCGGCGCTTACCATCCCTACGCCAGCAGGCGTGCCGGTCATAATAATATCGCCCTCTTCCAAACCCATAAACTCATTTACCTCTGCCAGAATTTGCGCAGGTTGGTGCAACATTAGCTGGGTTTCCCCGTGCTGAATTACTTTACCATCAATATGTAATTCAAACATAAACGATGTCATTTCTGGCGTTAACTCAATAAAATCACTAAATAATACTGACCCATCGAATGCTTTAGCACGCTCCCACGGCAAGCCCTTTTCTTTTAAACTGCTTTGCAAAGCTCGCTTAGTCAAATCGAGTCCAATCCCTACGCCTGCAAGCTGCTTATTTTTTATCACAAAGCATAATTCAGTTTCATAATGTAACGTATCACCGTTATGGGAAGAGAGTAAGGTATTAGTGATCGCGCTATTAGGCTTATTAAAAATTACCATTTGCTCAGGGTGTTCGTTGTTTAATTCAGCAATATGCGCACTGTAATTGCGCCCCACACAGACTATTTTTGAAGGTTGTATGCTCTGCGAAGCTAGCTTTATTTGATTCATTCTATCACCTGTTAATTACACAACGCGTTTAATATTTTGGCATACTCTCAAATTATTAATGCAAAAGCGAATGCAGTTTTATCATGTTTTTGTGACTACTACTGAGCTGAATATAATCAATCACATAGAATGGAATGAAAGTAAGAAGGGACTAATTTGGTAGGTTTTTGTATACGCGGTTTTAAAGCAATAAGCAGGTACATTTAGTACCTGCTTATTGATGTTTGTTAATAGGTTATTGACTACTTACAAGTAACACTACTTTGCTCGACAGCATTTGCTGTAATAGCCAGCTTAGCAATAGATACATGCCAATCACCTTGCGTGCTTAACTGCCAAGGGGTGAACACTTGCGCTAAGTCAACACCTTGCTCTGCAAAACAACTTAAGTTGATGTTTAATGTTTGCCATTGACCTGATTGCTCAAGGTTATCAGTAATATCAAACTTAAACTGACAACTCTCACCACACCCCATACCAACCCATAACGGACTAGCCGCGGCTTTATCTACTTTAATTTGTATTTGCAGCTGACCATTGTTTTCAACGTATGAACGTAAGTCAGATGGAAACGCAGCGGCTAAATTAACCCCAGCCATTGCTTGGCCATTAAAACGAATAGCGCGCGCATCTTCTTGCACCTCTTTATCAAATGTTTGGATGCTCACCGCACCTAATGACTCGCGACTGCTCGCCACCGTTTTTTGTTGCTCACCACTTTTTAAAACCAGTGACCACGGTGCTTTAATTGCACGCTCAAACAATACTAAATCATCCAGTTTTTCAGTCTGTTGAGTTTGCTCCACCAAGTCATCTTTTAAGACATTACTATCGTTGTAAGTTAAACCAAAACCATAAGGAAGTAATGGGCTGTAAGCTTCGTCGTTACGGTTTTCATTATCGATTGGATTATTAGGCCATGAAAAAGATAGCTTGCCTTTAAAGTCATGATTAATAGAGCCGTCTGCATTTTTAAACAAGACATCGCTAATAGCATCGCCTTCACTACCTGGAAGCCAAATAGCAACGAACGCATCACTGGCGTTAAGCTCAGCATTAACCCACATAGGGCGACCGCTTATAAATAATGAAACAACAGGGATTCCCGCATCTTTAAACTTACGCAGTAGCGCTAAGTCGCTTTTATTACCGCGCTGGTATTCAAGGTTATCAACATCACCATTACCCTCTGCATATGGCTGCTCACCAAACACCACAATGGCAACATCAGGGCGTGCAGTATATTCCCCTTCAACGCTCAGCGCTGCACTGCCACCAGCTTGCTCTACAGTATCTTTAATACCTGCATAAATAGAGCTGCCACCAGGAAAATCACTGTTTTTATTACCTGTACCTTGCCACGTAACACTCCAACCACCCGACTGCATACCTATATTATCAGCCCCTATGCCTGCGACTAATATGTTGGTTTTAGGTGATAATGGCAGTAACTGCTGCTTATTTTTAAGTAATACTAAAGACTCGCGTACAGCCTGTTTAGCCACTGCACGGTGATCGCTACTACCAATAATTTCAGTTTTTCCAGACAGGGGACGCTTCGCAGGGCTTGGTTTATCAAATAACCCTGCACGCATTTTAACGCGTAAAATACGCGTTACTGCATCATTAATTCTACTGAGTGGGATTTCACCGCTATTAGCTTGGTTAACCAAGTTGCTAAATAATGGTTTCCACTCATCCGGTGCCATGTATACGTCTAAGCCCGCATTAGCCGCTTGAGCACAGTTACTATTAGAACAACCTTTAACCTGCCCGTGGCCATTCCAGTCACCGACAACAAAGCCATCAAAACCCATTTTATCTTTAAGCACATCGGTCAGTAAATATTTACTGCCGTGAATTTTTTCACCATGCCAGCTATTAAACGAGGCCATTACCGTTTGTGCACCTGCACCCAAACCACCAACATAACCTTGAGCATGAAGCGCAAATAATTCTTCTTCAGAGGCGATATTATTACCTTGATCATCGCCATTCACAGTACCGCCATCACCTAAAAAATGCTTAACGGTGCTAACTACTCGCGTATCTGATAAAAAGTCTTCATCAACAGCGCCTTGTAAGCCTTTAACAATTGAGGCTGAATATGCTTTTACTATTTCAGGGTCTTCAGAATACCCCTCGTAAGTACGACCCCAACGATCATCTCGCACTACGGCAACCGTAGGTGCAAATACCCAGTCAATACCGGTAACCATAACTTCACGCGCCGTTGCTGCGGCAATTTTTTCAATAAGTTCAGGATTGTTCGCCGCCCCTAAACCAATATTATGCGGAAATAAAGTCGCACCAATCACATTGTTGTGTCCATGTACCGCATCAGTGCCCCACATTGTAGGGATCGTGCTCCCATCGAGGGAATCATCAATAGACGCTTGATACATCTTTTCAGCTAAATCAACCCAGTCTTCGGGGGTTGCATGTTTATTGTTATTTGGAAACGAGCCACCGCCGTTTAAATAGGAGCCAAAGCCATATTTACGCATATCTTCAACCGTAATGTGACGAATTTCAGGTTGGATCATTTGCGCTATTTTTTGCTCTAGCGTCATGCTCTTTAACATATCTGCGATTTTTTGCTCCATTTGAGCATCGCTTTTAATACCGGTTTCTATTGTTGGCCAAATTTCTTTTTGATTTGTCGCATCGCTAGCACTGTTAGAGGGTTGCGAACAACCGCTGCTGGTTATTGCTGCTAGCATCAGTGCAGTGACTGAAAAAGTTCGTTTAATAATCATAGCATTCACCTAAAACTTAAAGACGAGTTGACGTTGTTTTTTTTGCACCAAACAGCGCGAAGTAAGTAATATATAAATAGCAGCCAATAGGCAGTATAAGCGCTAACTGCACACCGATATTGTCAGCCAGCATACCTTGTAGTAATGGAATAATAGCTCCACCTACAATCGCTAAGCATAAAATACCCGACCCCTGTGAGGTGTATTTACCCAAGCCTTGAAGCGCTAAACTAAAAATAGTAGGGAACATAATAGAGTTACACAGACCAACCAATAAAATAGCCCACATAGCGAGTGACCCTTGACCTGTCATTGCAATTAATACTAACACACCGGCCAAAATACCATGACAAGCTAACACCTTGGCTGCATTTAATTTTTGCATAATCGCAGCGCCAGCAAATCGCCCTATCATTGCACCTGCAAAATAATAGCTAATATAATGTGCAGCTTGTTGCTCTGGTAAACCCGCAATATGGTCAAGGGTTAAAAAGCCGACTAAAAAGCTACCAATCGCAACTTCAGCACCTACATAAACAAAAATACCAATAGCGCCCAAAATAAGATGGCGATATTTCCAAACACTGCCTAAGTCAACAAACTCTGTGTCACCTTGATTTTCAGCTTCACTATCAATCGCTTTACCGAGTTTAGGTAACTTCAAAAAAGCAAAAATAACAGCCAGTGTCAGTAAACTTGCACTGAGCATTAAGTAAGGGAATTTAACTTGTTCGGCTGTAGCTTGACTAATTTCAGACAAAATCAACCAACTACCAAATAATGGCGCAACCGTTGTTCCTAAAGAGTTAAAAGCTTGGGTCATGGTTAAACGCGAAGACGCTGTTTTTGCAGGCCCTAATACGCTTACATAAGGGTTAGCAGAGACTTGTAAAATAGTGATCCCTGAAGCAAGCACAAATAAAGCAAGTAAAAATAGTTCGTAAACATGTGCCTCTGCAGCGGGGTAGAATAATGCACACCCTATCGAAGCAACAACCAAACCAACAACAATACCAAATTGGTAACCTATTTTACTAACGAGTTTTCCTGCAGGAATTGACATAACAAAGTAGGCACCAAAAAAACAAAATTGTACCAACATTGCTTGGGTGTAATTAAGGGAGAACATTCCCTTTAAATACGGAATTAAAATATCGTTCAGGCAAGTAAGAAAACCCCACATAAAAAACAAGGTCGTAAGCGATGTTAACGCAAAGGTGTGTGTAGACCCTGGTTTTTGGCTGTTTTCTGCTGCCGGTAGTGGCTGTGTGATATGTGCCATAATATAATCTCTAATTATTTATAATTATCAGATTGTTACCTCTATTTAATTGCGTTTAGTAAAACTTAAAATGCAGATAATAGTTGCAACACCAAATGTAAGCGCTTACATTTATAGCATACAGAGAAAATTTATCAATTTATTTACAAATAACATTGTAAGCGCTTACATTGCTGTATTATACAATTTCTATTGCTTAGCTAATTACGGTAAAGCGCATTATTATTGCAAGCTTAAGGACGTATCTCATTGTGTTTAAAACAATTTCGTTGCCAGGCACGTCAGCCCTTTTAAAATCGCCGTTTATTTTTGGTGTTGCCACGGCCTCTTTTCAAATAGAGGGAAGCCACAACACGCGATTGCCATGTATTTGGGATACTTTTTGTAGCAAACCAAACACCATTGCAGATAACAGTAACGGCAATCACGCCTGTGAGCATGTAAAATATTGGCAAAAAGACGTTCAAATGATTGCCGATTTAGCCGTTGATGCCTATCGACTTTCTATTTCTTGGCCCCGCGTTTTACACCAAGACGGAAGTTTAAACATTCAGGGCATGGCGTTCTATAAGTCATTACTACAGGCCCTTAAAGCACGCAATATTAAAACTTATGTCACTTTATATCACTGGGATTTGCCACAACATTTAGAAGACAACGGTGGTTGGCTAAATCGCGATACCGCGTATCAATTTGCTCATTACGCTCATATAGTAACTCAGCAACTAGAGGGCTTAGTGGATTCTTATGCGACCTTAAACGAACCGTTTTGTAGTGCCTACCTAGGCTATGAAATAGGGGTACATGCACCAGGCATAAAAAGTCAAAAAGCAGGACGCCAAGCGGCGCACCATTTACTATTAGCCCATGGACTTGCGATGCAAGTGATACGCAAAAACTGCCCTAAGATAGAGGCCGGTATTGTGCTTAATTTTAGCCCTGCCTATCCATTTACTCCTGACGATGAACGCGCTGCTAAATTAGCTGATGACTATCATAACCAATGGTATATTCAGGCAGTGCTGGAAGGCCGCTACCCTGAAGTGATTAAGGAGCTTGCAAATGATGCAAAACCTGATGTTGCAAATGGCGACATGGCAATTATTAGCCAAAAAATCGATTTTTTAGGGGTTAATTACTATACTCGTATCCATTACAAAAATACGCCAGATCATTGGTTTAGCGAAGCTCCTTTAGAGAATATTGCCACTACTGATATGGGCTGGGAAATATACCCACAGGGATTGTGTGAACTCCTACTTTCATTAAATGATCGTTACACGCTACCTAAAGTATATATAACTGAGAACGGTGCAGCGATGGCCGATGTATTAATAGATGGAAACGTAGATGACATACATCGTATCAATTACTACCATACACACCTTAATGCCGTTCATAATGCCGTTGAGCAAGGCGTTAATGTGCAAGGCTACTTTGCATGGAGTTTAATGGATAATTTTGAATGGGCCTATGGCTATGAAAAACGCTTTGGGCTAGTCTATGTTGATTACCAAACTCAACAACGCACCTTAAAACAAAGTGCAATTGCGTATCGTGATTTTCTTAAACAGCGCCAAAAATAATAATGAGTGGCTTTTATGCTGAGTAAAAAAGAAAAAATAGCTTATGGCCTAGGTGATACGGCCAGTAATATTATTTTTCAAACCGTAATGCTATTTTTAACTTTTTTCTACACCGACATTTTTGGTATTTCGCCTGCTGTTGTTGGTACCCTTTTTTTAGTCGTCAGAGTCATTGATGCAGTTACAGACCCAATAATGGGCGCCCTGACCGATGCCACTCATACAAAATACGGTAGCTACCGACCTTATCTACTTTGGCTTGCCATCCCCTTCGCTGTTATAAGCGTGATTACCTTTACTACCCCCGCGATGGATGACGGCAACAAAATTATTTACGCGTTCGTTACCTACACCTTGCTAATGTTGGTTTATACCGCAATTAACATTCCTTATTCGGCACTTGGCGGCGTACTCAGTAGCAATCCTAACGAACGGGTTTCTATTCAATCATATCGATTTGTGTTTGGCATGCTGGGGGGGGTATTGGTTACCAGCTGCACTTTACCTTTAGTAAAGTGGTTTGGCGAGGGTAATAACGAGTTGGGCTATCAACTCACCATGCTGGTTATGAGTTGCCTTGGTGTAGTGTTATTTCTAATTTGTTTTCGTTACACCAAAGAGCGGGTGATCAATCCACCACATAAATTATCTTTAAAAACACAACTTCACGTTTTATGGCAAAATCAGCCGTTTAAAATATTGTGTATGGCAGCACTGATATTATTGACCAGTATGGTGCTGCGCACTACCTTAGCTATTTACTATGTAAAGTATGTTCTTGGAAAAGAAGATTTAATCACCGAATTTGTGACTTTAGGTATGGTCGGTAATATTATAGGCTGTGCGTGTGCGCAACCTTTAAGTAAACGCTTAGATAAAAAAACGGCTTATATTTATCTGCAATATATTTCTGCCATATTGAGCTGTTTTGCTTTTTTTGTCCCTAATGAGCAAGTTTTACTCGCCTTTTTAATGTATTTTTTATGGTGCTTTTTCACTCAAATGGCGACACCTTTATTGTGGGCAAAAATGGCAGATGCTATTGACTACGGAATTTGGCAAAATGGTCAACGACTCACAGGTTTGGTTTATGCAAGTGTGGTATTTTTTATCAAATTGGGGCTCGCATTAGGCGGCGCTATAGCGGGTTGGTTACTTGCGTATTATCAGTATCAAGCCAATGTAGAATTAAGCGAAGCAACTAAAAGCGGTATTTTAACCTCATTTACACTCTACCCTGCGATTGGCAGTATACTTGTGGCTTTAATAATGACTAAATACAACTTAGATAACAAAACCATAAAAAAAATCACCGCCGATTTAACACAAAAAAGTAATTTGTAACAAGGAATAGTATGGCCACCATTTATGAGGTGTCAAAGCTTGCAGGGGTATCACTTGCCACTGTTTCAAGAGTAATGAACAACAATGCAAACGTAAGTGATGCAACCAGAAAAAAAGTGACTTTAGCGATGGAAGAATTAGGCTACCGCCCAAATTCTATTGCCCAATCACTGGCCTCTAATTGCTCTAATAGTGCTGGCTTATTGGTTTCTGAGTTAAAAGGTCCTTTTTATGGCCCTATGATGAGCGGCATAGAAAACACCCTCAGAAAACAAGGTAAACACGTTATTATTACCGCAGGGCACAGTGACGCAGAGCGAGAACAACAAGGCATAGAGTTTTTAATTAGCCGTAATTGTGATGCACTTATTTTGCATGTTGAAGCGGTTAGCGATGAATATTTAATAAAGCTGAGCAAAGGTAAAACGCCGTTTGTTTTACTTAATCGCCATATTCCTGAGCTCGCCGATCGCTGTATTATTCTTGATAATGTTAAAGGGGGCTATTTAGCGACTAAATACATTCTTGAGTCTGGTCACAAAAACATTGCTTACATTAGCGGCCCTTTATGGAAAAAAGACGCTCAAGAGCGTTTAAACGGACATAAACAAGCACTTGCTGAACATACCATTGAGTTTGATGAAAACAGTTTGTATGAAGGTGACTTTATAGAAGATAGCGGCTACGAAGGATTTACTGCTCTTTATAAAAAAAATCCCGCCATTACCGCCTTAGTGTGCGCCAATGACGAAATGGCAACGGGTGCAATGGTCAGTGCCAGAGAGCATGACATTGAACTACCCGCACAACTTTCAATAATAGGCTACGATAACGTGTTCTTTACCCGCCATGTGTACCCCCCTTTAAGCACTATTAATTACCCAATAGATGAAATGGGTAAAGTAGCTGCACAGTGGGTACTGAGCCATGTTTATCAAAAAAGCGTACACCCTATTCAAACGTTATTTGAGCCCGAGTTAGTTATACGCCAATCTGTGGTTAAACCTTTAACATCTAGGTAAGCTAATAGGGTGTTAAACAAGCTGATTGAGTAATGCTAAATTTATTGGTTTTAACAATACCTGCTCTATTTCTAGCTGTCTAATGTGTACGGCATCAGGCTCCATTCCACTAATAATAACTCGTTGAATATCAGGATAGTGTTCTTTAATAAACCCAGCAAGCTCTAAACCTGAACCATCAGGTAAATGCATATCGAGTAATACTTTGTCGTAATTACTGTTATGCTCAAGCGTCGCCTTACAGTCTTTGACACTTGTTGCTATATCCGTGTCTACATCCAAACTTTCTAATAATAACTGAGTAATTTGTCCGGCATCAGCATCGTCTTCCACTAATAAAAAACGCTTTATATTAGTATTATGTTTTGGCGTTGGCTGTATCGATGAAACACGTTGTGTTTTTTTCCCCAGCGCTGATTCTAAGCATTGGTATAGTAAGTTTGAATCCACAGGTTTGGCAATCATATCGTCAAACCCTAACGCGGTTAGTTCGTTATGAATACCTTTCATGGTGGCCGCGGTTAAAGCAATAATCGCCCCTTTAAACCCTAACTTTCTAAGTTCAATGGCTGCTTCTTTTCCGCCCATCACCGGCATATGAATATCTAAAAATATAATATCGTAAGCGGCGCGGCCCTCTGCAAGTTGCTTTTTAACCTTATCAAGCGCTTGTTTGCCATTATCAGCATAATCTACATCTGCACCCGCTGAGCCAATTAAATGGCCAACTAACACGCGTAAATCGCGTAAGTCATCCACCACCAACACTTTGCCACTTACTTCGCATGGCGCTACTTTTTGCTGCATGTTGGGGGTTAAATCAAGTTTTAATAAATTGCGCTCTACCTGTCTGATATCACCAGGGTATAAGGAAATGGTAAACGTTGAGCCCTCACCTACATAAGAATCTAATGAAATGGTGCCCTGCATACGACTAAGTAGCTCAGAACAAATAGCTAATCCCAAGCCTGCACCACCTACTGAGCGCGACTCGACATCGGCAATTTGCTCAAAAGGCTTAAAGATGAGTGCTTGTTTTTCTGGAGCAATACCCAAGCCTGAATCTTTAATGCTAAAAAAGAGCATTTCACGATCAGCCACCGTCTCTGTCCATGCGTTAACGATAATTTCGCCTTGCTCGGTAAATTTTATCGCATTATTGATCAGGTTAATGAGAATTTGTCGAACCCGAGTAGCATCTACACGAATAACTAATGGCAAAGGCTCCAGTGATTCAAATTTTAATGATAAACCTTTATCAAGGGCTGATACACGCATTAGCGTAAACACGTCGGCCATTAGGCTATCAAGATTAACATCCCCCAAGCTTAGCTCAAGCTTATCGACTGCAATTTTAGATAAATCTAAAACATCATTCAGTAAGCTCAATAAGTGTTTGCCATTACGATAAATAACACCCAACTCATTTTCAGCTTGCTTGCTAAAATCACTGAGCATAAGTAGTTCGGTATAGCCTAAAATAGACGACAAGGGAGTTCGCAGTTCGTGGCTTAAATGCGCTAAAAAGCGGTCTTTTGAACGGTTTTCGGCCTCTGCTTTTAAGCGCTCAACTCGCTCATCTTCTACATCGCGGCGCGCTAATGCATAACGAATAGAACGGGCAAACCGGCTACCACTCATTTCACTTTTAACTAAGTAATCAACCGCACCAGCATCAAGCGCAGCCGAATCTAGCGCATCGTTAGATTGCCCCGTTAACATGATAATAGGCCCACAAAAGCCATTCTTAATCGCTTGCTTTAAAACACTTAAGCCATCTGAGGCACCTAAGCGATAGTCAAGCAAGCAAATATCATGCTCATTTTTACTTAGTACATGTATTGCCTGCTCAGGAGAGCTTGTCCAGTCTATGTCAAACACATGGGAACTGAGCTGCTCTAAATAGTCACGAGTAAGAATGTAATCATCTTCATCATCTTCAACCAATAGCAGCTTCGTTGCCTTTGCTAACATAGCGTCTCCTATTTTAATTATATGCTTAATCGTTAAACGTGCTTGGTAGCTCTACAAATTCAACCCAGTATTTACCTAACGTTTTCATCAACTCAACTAAACCATCAAAAGTTACTGGCTTGGTAATATATGACGCCGCACCTAAATCGTAACCTTTAACCATATCCTCTTCTTGCTTTGAAGTAGTTAAAATAACAACGGGAATACCTTTTAAATTAGGGTTGGCTTTAATCGCTTGAAGTGCTTCACGTCCATCCATTCTCGGCATGTTTAAGTCGAGTAAAATCAAGCCAGGTCTTGGTGACAGGGTTTTATCTTCAAACTTGCCTTTACGCTCTAAATACTCTAAAAGCTCTACACCGTCTTCAACAAAGTGTAATTCATTTAAAACGCGACTTTCAGCGAGGGCATCTTGGGTTAATAAACGATCATCTTCATCATCGTCTGCCATTAAAATGGTAATGGGTTTTACGTTTGTTAATGGCATATTATGCCTCTCCTTGTAATGTGAATAACTCTGCATCCACAGGTAGTTTAATAATGAAGGTTGCGCCTTCATTAGGGGTGCTTATTGCTGTAATAGTTCCGCCATGTCGCTCTACAATTCTGCGACACACAGATAATCCAATGCCGGTTCCTTTATATTGAGAACGCCCATGTAAACGCTGAAATGGCACAAATATTTTATCTGCATACTCAGCTGAAAAGCCGATACCATTATCTTTTACAGTAATAACATGCCAACTTACTTTACTATTATGGTCTTCACTAAACTCGCTAATTCGTTCAAAGCTAATATCAATAACAGGATTTACGTTAGGCGCTCTAAACTTCACAGCATTTGAAATTAAGTTTAAAAACAGCTGATGCATTTGACTCGGATCAGCCTGAATGATTGGCATATCAACCGTTATCACTTGCGCATTAGACTCGTTAATGGCTATTTCTAAATCGCTTAAAATATCATTAAGTATGCTATTTAGATTGGTGTCGGTAAAATCTATACCTCGAGTTGTTACTCGAGAGAACTCTAATAAATCATTAATTAAATTAGACATGCGCTGCGCAGCATTTTTCATTCGAGCAATGTAGTCAGTTCCCTTTTCACCTAACTCGTCTTTAAACATGCTTTCAAGACGATCGCTAAATGCTTGAATTTTTCTCAGCGGCTCTTGCAAGTCATGACTGGCAACAAAAGCAAACTCTTCTAACTCACGGTTACTGCGACTTAACTCATCAGAATATAACGTAAGTTCTTGGGTACGTTCGGTCACTTTACTGGCTAAGGTTTCGTTTTGCATTTCGAGCTCAGCTCGATATACCGCTGCATTTTTTAAGTTAAGCCGCGCAAGTAAAAACATACCACCAATAAGTAAAGCACTCGTGATGGCTGTAATTGCAAAAGTGATTTTTGCCTCGTTTTTTATTTGCGCTAATTTAGAAAAGTGACTGACTTTAAATAACAGCTCACGATCTTGAATATCATTAACAAGTACACGAATCTCTCGGTATAGGTCACGCCCTTTATGAGAGTTGAGTATGAGCATTGCACGTTCTTCTTTGTCATTTAATGCTAATTGAACTGTGCTTTTAAGCTCAGCAATTTTACTTTCAACTAATAAAATTAACGTTGCAATACGCTCAGCTTGCCCCTCAATTTCAGAGTTTAAAGAGCGAACATAATCGGTTTGCGATTCAATTTGTGCAACCGCATCGTAATATGGAGCTAAGTAATCATCGTCCTGCGTTAATAAATACCCGCGCTGCCCTGATTCAGCCTGCACTACAGAGAGATGCATTTGCTCAATGGCTGTACTTAGCATATTAGTGTTATCTAAACTTTGCTGAGTACGCGTTAAGCCTTGTATGGTATTAACCGCTAAAAATGCATTACCTACAATAATGCATAGTATTATGGAGATAAATAACGCCCATATAACATTTGCTTTGCCTTGCTGTTTGCGTTTAATCATTCATCGTCCTGGTTTTTATTATTTTGAGTCTGAAATAAGCTGTAAACTGTCACTACATGCTTGGCAATTAACAATTATTTTATCGAGCGCCTCGAGTGCTTTTTCGACGGGCATATCGTTTTCAAGTACTAGCTTGATAAGCTCAGCATTCATTGAAATACGATTTAACGGTGCCCGCGCATCATGTACTAATTCGTTTAAAGGCTTTATTTGTTTAGTTAATGCCATACTATCCTCATGTTGTTTTATTTATATTCGCCAATGCCACCATATGCGTTAAGGCGGTTATAAAGCGTTTTAGTACTTATACCTAACATTTGTGCAGCCAATGTTTTATTACCTTGTACCTTATCGAGCGTGGCATGAATAAGCTCTTTTTCAACTTCTTCAATTGTTTGCCCTGCTGATACCTGTTTGTCTTCAGATTGAGTGTTAACCCTTGAAAAAGGCGATTCTAAGTTGTCAGGTAATGTAATTGTGCTAGTTTGCGGGTCGCTCATAATAAAAGCGCGATGAATAGCATGGCGAAGTTCACGTACGTTACCTGGCCAGTCGTATGTTTGTAGCTCTTTAAGCTGTTCGTTAGCCCAGGCAAACGCTGTACCATTTTCATCGTTCAACTGACCTAAAAACGCTTTTGCGAGTAATGGAATATCTTCTTTTCGCTCTCGTAGTGGCGGTATATCAATTGGAAAAACAGCCAGTCTAAAGTAAATATCTTCACGTAAAATATTATTCTGCGCTAAATCGGTAAGAGAGCGGTTAGTCGCTGAAATAACACGGCAATTTACTGGTAACTCACGATTACCGCCTACTCGTGTTACTTTTTTAGTTTCAAGTACACGCAGTAAATTAGGCTGCATATCAATCGGCATTTCGGTGACTTCATCAAGAAATAACGTTCCGCCATCTGCTTGTTCAAAAACGCCCTCTTTACGGGCAATGGCACCGGTAAATGCGCCTTTTTCGTGGCCAAATAATTCACTGCCAATAAGCTCTTTAGAGAGTGCCCCACAGTTACTCGCCACCAGTGGACCTTCGCATTTACTAGCATTATGAATGGCTTGGGCTACCACCTCTTTACCTGAGCCACTTTCACCCATAAGCATAACATTAGCATTGGTTTTAGCTACACGCTCAATCATAGTATAAAGCTGTTGCATGGGCGCAGACTCGCCAATAAGCGTGTCAAAATGATGAGTAATAGCGGCGCTTTTCTCTTTTTTTACTGTTTTTTTAGGGCCATTTAAAACCAGTTCTAAATCTTCACGTTGCAGCGGCTTTAATAAATGCGACACATTAGGCTCACACATCTCAGCTAAAATACCTTTAACCGAAGGGTGACCTGAAATAAGGGTGACTTTAGGCGATTGACCAATCATTTTTAAGTGATCCAGCAAGTGCAAACCACTGCCATCAGGTAACATAAAATCGAGCAGCACATGATCAAAGGTGTTATTTTCAAACCATTGATGCGCTTCTTTTAAACTGGTTGCTGTATTAATGTTGTGGCCAAGAAACTCAACAATATGGCAAATAACATCACTGAATTCGACGTCGTCATCGACTAAAAGTATATTTAACATGAATAATCCCTGTGCTTTTTCACCATTCTACTTACCCTTTAATGTAAATGAAAGATATACATAATTAAGGTACAAAATGCAGCTGTTTTATTTTTAATCCACTAGTTTAATCATAAGTAGCTGTATAGGCGCTGAAATAGCGCTATTTTATGCGGCTTATTAAATCTCTATTAAAGCAATTAATATAACCAACTGATATAATTTATTTTTATTACAGGAGTTGTTATGCGCTTATTAAAAACCTACATTCATCCCTCAATCAATATTGAGCAAGGTCGTCAATTTTCTCGCCCAACCGCTCGCGCTATTGCATTTAAGCAACAACACATTTTACTTATGTATACTCAGCGCTATGACGACTTTAGCTTACCTGGCGGTGGGATTGACTCACATGAAAGCATAAAGCAGGGATTGATCAGAGAACTAAGTGAAGAAACTGGCGCACAAAATATAAAAGTATGTAGCGAGTTTGGGCTTTACGAAGAGTACCGCCCTTGGTACAAAGATGACTTTGATATTATTCATATAAAGTCATACTGTTATGTATGCGAAATTAACGAACAACTCGGCCAAGCACAGCTTGAGCACTATGAGCAACAAAATGGTATGCAAGCTAAATGGGTAAATATTTTTGAGGCGATAGCTCACAACGAACGCACATTAGCTAATAGCGATAAACAAGGATTGTCGATTATTCGAGAAACCTTTTTATTAAAAGAAATTGCCAAACAGTTCTTTTAATAAGTTTGCATTGCTGCATTTTACGTTCCTACTTGAGGTTCAGCAAGGCTTTTTTACTAATATAAAATCGATATAAACCAAATAAGTTACTACTTAAAAATAGGCTTTCCATAATTATTGCCACAGGGGAGCCAGCAAAAATATTATGCGTTATCCAAAAAGAGGTTCCCACCACCATACATAACCTCAAGTGCAAGTCTCTATTTTGAAATGAAGCAATGGTTTGTATTAATGTCGCCACCAGCGCAAAGCCACTAAACCAATCTTGCCATGTTAAATAAACGGCTAAACAACTCACTGTCATAAATCCAAACATGGCCCAAGTATGCTTAAAGTATATGCAGTAAAAATAACGTAACGCGGCAATAAGCATTAAGCAGCCGGCACTGTTATAACCCAAAATAAAAAAGTGGACTGAGGTTAATAACACAGAGGTAAATAAACAACATAAGATAATGCGTCGGGACTTAAACTGAAATGAAGCTAAGTCGAGTAAAGTCGCGACGGCAACCAATGATTGGGCAATTAAAAACATAACACTCCAAGGCACTAAAGGCATAAAAATGAGGAGTGTATAGTGCTTTATATAAACAGCACTTAACTTAAGTTAAGTCGCTTACGAATTCGAGATAACGAAATGGCCGAAATACCTATATACATAGCCACTTGGCTTAAGCTTAACTGCGCCAACCAATGCGGTTTATGTTTGAGCAAGTAACAGTATCGCTGCTCGGGGCTGTTGAGTAATAAAAATGCTTCTTTGGCTTCTTTAAATATTAGTTGCTGCGCAATGAGTTGCTGCTTAATGAGTTGGTACTGTGCTTGCTCAAATAGTGTTAGCGGTACTTTAATTACACTTGCCTCATTAATTACTTTTAATTGATAAAAAGCGGGGCTTGAGGTCATCCAATTGGCAAACAGCAATGCTAACTCATTTTTAAAATAAAACTCTTTGCATTTTTGCCCGCCATCAATATCATCATGAATAGCACCTAAAACCCCCTCCACAATTAAATAGCCATAACGCTGCACATCGCCTTGGGGCAATAACACGGTATTGCGCGCGACAAGCTGTTGAGGGTAAATACCTGCCAATTGTGTTTTAAGCGTATTTATAAGCACTTCGTAACTATCGCCAAGCGATAAAAGTGGGTTATCAGACATTAAACTCTACCATTTTTTCATTAAAATATGCGTAATATCCGCAGCTGATACCCCCACCCTAGGAATATATTTCTGGCCACACCACAAAGGCGAAAAATCACTTTGGCCTGCTTTTTCAGCGCATGTTCTTAATGCTGTTATTGCGCTACTAGCGTGAGGAAACGAAGGCACGCCCTCAGGCATAGTACCTAACTCGAGCATGACGCGGTTTTGAATCCCCCGCGCAGCCCGACCTGAAAACAAAGTAGTTAGTGCGGTGCTATCTTGAGCCTGCTCTAAAATAGCTTGCTGATGTAAAGCAGATGTTTTTGCCTCTTTAGATAATAAATAAGCGCTACCAACTTGAACTCCACTGGCTCCCAGCGCTTTCATATGCTTTACATCATCTGGCGTTGCAATACCTCCTGCAGCAATAATCGGTAATGATAAATGCTCAACACAACGCTTAACTAACTGCTCAGTGGTTTGTTGCAAGCTTAAATCCATTGATAAAAAATGCCCTCGATGCCCTCCAGCTTCTAAACCCTGAGCAATAACAGCATCAGCGCCATTTTCACTGAGCCAAATAGCTTCATCTAAAGTGGTCGCCGTTGAAATTACTTTAGTGCCCCAGCTTTTTATTTGCGCCACAATAGCGTGCTTAGGTAAACCAAAATGAAAACTCACAACCGCCGGTTTATAGGGTGCAATAATATCAACAACAGCTTGGTTTATAGGCTGACGGGATGCCCCTGCGGTTAAACTTTGCGGGTCAATTTCATACTCTGCAAAATAAGGGGTCAGCATATTATGCCATTGCTGTTTTTGTTGGCTGGTGTAATCAGTAACCGTGTGACAAAAAAAGTTTAGATTAAATGGTTTATCTGTTTTTTGAGTAAGTAAGTCGAGCTGTTCAACCAACTGTGCTGGCGATAACATAGCGCAAGGCAACGACCCTAGCCCGCCAGCTTCACAAACGCTTGCAGCCAATTCAACGTTTTGTACGCCCGCCATAGGCGCTTGAATAAGAGGTAAATCGATATTAAACAATGACTGTATCATCTAACTACTCCCTGTAACTTTTTCAACAACTTGCAGTATTTACAGAACCATAGCAAAAACGACGAACAAACAAAATCTAGATTTTTGTATAAAGTAATATAAAAACCATTATTAACAAAAAGTTATGAGTTTTTATAAACTATCGCCCAACTGGCTTTGGTTTTGCACCTACCCTATTACATAATTTGTTAGGAGGTAAAATGAGTAACACAGTAGATACGATCAATCCAGCAACCGAGCAAGTCATCAATAGCTATACGCTGCTTTCTCAAGCTCAAGCAGAACAAGTGATCGAAAAGTCTCATGAAACATACTTAACATGGCAATTAACCTCGTTTACGGAGCGCGCTAAATACCTGAATAAGCTAGCCTCTTTATTTGAAGAGCAAAAAGAAGCGCTTGCTAAACTGATGACCGAAGAAATGGGTAAAGTGTACGAACAAGGCTTTCAAGAAGTGCAGCTTTGTGCTGACATTTGCCGTTATACCGCAGTACATGGCGCCGATATGCTGAGCGACGAAGAACGCGATATGCAAGGCGGTCGTGCAATTATAAGTTATCGCCCCACTGGCGTGTTGCTAGGTATTCAGCCATGGAACTTCCCACTTTATCAAGTCATTAGATACAGTGCCGCAAATATTATGGCGGGTAATACCACGGTATTAAAACACGCGGGCAATGTGTTTGGTATGGCTGAAAAAATAGATACCTTATTTAAACTAGCTGGGTTCCCTGAGCATTGCTTTAGTAACTTACTAATTGACGGAAAAACAGCCAGCGCACTTATCTCTCATAAACACATTAGTGGCGTTACCTTCACAGGAAGTGATGGCACAGGCAAAAAAGTAGCTGAGCAGGCCGGTAAGCACGTTAAAAAAACGGTATTAGAGCTTGGTAGTAACGATGCTTATGTTGTACTTGATGATGCTGACCTCGCACAGGCAGTTAAAACCTGTTTGCAGGGCCGCATTATTAACAATGGCCAAACCTGTGTGGCTGCCAAGCGTTTTGTGGTAGTTGACTCTTTATACAATGACTTTAAAGAAGCGCTGAGCCAGCAATTTAAAGCAATTAAAATGGGCGACCCTATGGATAAAGATACGGAACTGGGTCCTATGGCACGAGAAGATTTACGCGACAAAATTCATCAGCAAGTGCAAGACTCAGTTAATGCAGGCGCAAAAGTAATTGTAGGCGGAGAAATTCCGCAGCAAACAGGCTATTACTACCCGCCTACCGTGTTAGAAAATTTATCACCAGGGATGCCTGCATATGATGACGAATTATTTGGCCCTGTCGCATCTTTGATTAAAGCCAAAGATAATGACGACGCTATGCGTATTGCCAACGACTCCCGTTATGGACTAGGCGGCGGTATCTTTTCAAAGGATGAGAAAAAAGCCATTGAGCTGGCTAAAAAGCATTTTGATACCGGTATGATCAACATAAATGGTTACGGACTGGCACAACCGAACCTACCATTTGGCGGTGTTAAAGACAGTGGCTATGGCAGAGAACATGGCGGCTTTGGTATTCGCGAGTTTGTGAATGTTAAAAGCATCATGATTAAGAGCTAATATCAGGTATCAGGTATCAGGTATCAGGTATCAGGTTAGTAAAATTAAATACCGCGCTTGTCGCAAGCGTGGTGTTTTTTTGTCTAATAAATTTAAAAACCTGAGTTAGGCTGTTTTAAAAATTCAAGCTCTTCTTTTGTAGAGTCCCGCCCCAGTATCTTATTACGATGCGGATAACGATTAAATCTATCGATAATCGCTTTATGTTGATACTCAAAGTCTAAGTTATTTTGAATACCTAACGCTTTATATAACTTCACTGCTTCCTTATGAATTAGCTTTGATTCGCTGTGCATAAAAGGCATATACAAAAATACGCGTTGCTCATCCGTCAATTCCTTATCAAACCCTTTGGCAATAGCTGCTTGCGCTAACGCTAGAGCTAACGCATCACAGGCAAATGCTGCGGGCTTTTCACGGTAAATATTGCGCGAGAACTGATCAAGCACAATAATTTCCGCAAGACTACCTATCGCACTTTCACGCCAATCAAATAACTCATTTACACTTGCTTGATGATGCAATTTACCAAAACGAGTTTTAATTTGTGCATCAAGCCCATCGTCTTTTTGCCACCACTGTTTAGGCTCAAGCTCGGTAAACCAAAAGTCGATAATTTTATTAAACATAATGAATCTCTTTGTTAATTAACGCTAAACCAAATAGTTTGCTACAAAAAACTTCGTCTAAAACCATTAACCTAATATCTGTACTATACCTAGCTCTTTTCAAACATAGGTACTTTGCGTTTATCTGCTTTGTTCATTGCCAGCTCTTGTATGTCTTGTTGCTTTTGCTCACTTGGTTTTGTTTCTAGGGATTGCTGATTAGCATCTTCAAATACCAATTCGGTTAATAAGGCAAAATGATCGGAGCCATATTTAGCAAGGCGCTTTATTCGTTTTACACTAAAGCCTTTTGAGTGAAACAAATGATCAAGCGGCCAACGCATAAAAAAGTAATTAGCATGAAAAGTATTAAAAAAACCACGGCCTTTACGGGGGTCTAAAAAGCCACTAATTTGCATAAATAAACGAGTACTGCGTGACCAAGCAACATCATTTAAATCGCCGGCGACTATCGTCGGGCGAGTTGAACCTTTAAGGGCTTTGGCCACCATTATTAATTCGCTATCGCGCGGACGCGATGAATCTTTTTCTGTTGGGCTCGGTGGGGCAGGATGAATAAAGTGGCCTTGCATTTTTAGCCCTTGATGATTTTCAAACAAAATATGAATAGAGGGAATATTATCTTCTATGAGTTCACAAATTTGTGCATCGAGTATGTTAAATTTACTAAAGACATGCATGCCGTAGCGGTTATCTTTTGGACACTGTACTTGATAAGGGTAGTTTTTTTTAAGCACGGACAATTTATCTTGCCACCAACTATCGCTTTCTAAAGTGATGAGTAAATCGGGCTGATATTTATCGACTAAGTTAATTAGCTGCTCACTATGTCGATTCGACATCAGTACATTAGCGGATAAGATTCTGATGCTATGATCACTACTTTTTGGCGCTGTTAATACTTCTTTTTTAGCAAACCAAGTGTAGGGATAAATCCACTTAGCTTGAAGCGCACAAATAATTAAAGCAACAGCCGCTATTAATGAGTATGCAATAAAGTCGCTTTGCCACATACCTATTAGTGCCACGATAATTACAGCGCTTGCTAGGTAGCACACCTGCAAGCGCACAAAGTCGCAACTACGTATCAAGTAATGCTGACTGTATGACAGGGGTAATAAGGTTATTAATAACAACAAGCCAGTAACTATGACCAATACAGTGAGCATTTATAAATCCTAATAGCGCTGTAAAATAGAGAGTATTTCACGAGTGTCGTGCACTAGGTGAATAATAGTGCGATCAATTTCAACTCGCACTGTGTCTCTTTCTCGGTCTATTACTCTAGCACGCTTATAAATGTCATGCCCAAGGATATCACCTTGATGATAAGATCTGTGCCACCCTGGTGGAGTCCACCCTTGACGAATTAACTGCTTGGCTTGTTTCTTAGAAAGCCATTTTTTATTATGGTATTGGTTATTTTTTTGCTTTTTCCAGTGATGCTTGTTTGCGTGTTTATTCGCATGCTTGCCTGCATGTTTGTCTTTGTGTGGTACAGCAAATGCGTTTGTTGCCGTTAGCGCAAAAACCATTAATAAAATACTGATTAATGTTTTCATGGCTGTTCTCCAGTGTGGTTATTACTGAAGATTATTAACGCTTAAGCCTGAACAACACATGAAACCCTAAAATTAGCGCTGTTTGTACTGTGTTTTACAATGACTGCGCATAATCGCGGGGTCGCGCAACTTTAGGTGTTTAGTTTTACGCCCGGCATGGCGCTTACGCCATACTTTAAATGACCCGCTAGAGATATGCTCCCGCATAAAATTAACTAATTGAGGGTAATTTAGCCCATACAGATTTTCAATGGCTTCAAACGGTGTTCTGTCTTCCCATGCCATTTCTATAATGCGTGATTGCTGTTCTTGGTTAAACATATTTATTCCAAATTCTGTTGATACGCAAAAGTTAAATTTAGCGATCATCACTTGGTTGTGATGTTAAAAATATAACCTCTTTTCATTTATTAACTTTAATTAAGTGTATGATTAATCTACACACTGAAACCGGAGCTAAAAGGATGTTTACAAAACTACCTAAGTGGGTCGAATATGGTGCGTTTACCCTCGCTTTTATTGCCGGTATGGTAAACGCAGTAGGCTTATTAGGGTTTGAACAGCAAGCAATTTCTCATGTTTCGGGGTCGGTGACTTCATTAGCTATTGAACTTACTACCAACATCAATGCAGCGTTATTTTTAATTGCGATTGTACTGAGCTTTATATTTGGCTCGGCATTAACAGGCTTAATGCTCTCAGGCGGGTCACTTAAGTTAGGACGCCATTACGATACGCTCTTATTTATTGAGGGTATTTTACTACTGGTAAGCGCACAGCTACTTCAACATTCATATCCTTACGCACTTACACTCGCCTCTGCCGCCTGCGGCTTACAAAATGCTTTAGCCACTAACTACAGCGGTGCTGTAGTGCGTACCACTCATTTAACCGGTATTTTTACCGATCTGGGTTTGATGTTTGGTAAAGCCCTAAAAGGAGAAGCTTTTGACAATAGAAAATGCTTGGTCTTTGCATTAATTGTTGCCGGTTTTTTAACCGGTGGAGTGGTAGGCGTATTGCTATTTAAACATTACTCAGTGCTCACTTTAGTTTTTCCGGGTATTTTTTGTATTGTTTTATCGATTACTTATCGGGTTTATAGGTTGAGTGTGCTTTAACCAATTCACAAACTCCCCTACCCTAAACTTATCAACTTGCCGATGTGCTGGAATTTATGAAATATTACTATTTACCCTCTTTATTGTTATGCAGTCAGTTAAGTTTAATTAATAGTGCGTGTGCTGAAGATACCGCGCAATCAATTGAACGTATCACCACCACAGCATCACGTAGTGAAGCGCTCTCCACCCCATTACCTTTGGTGATCAGTGTATTAAGCGAATCACAACTTGAGCTTATAGCCCCTACCCATGTAGAAGAAGCACTGCAACGCGTTGCAGGTGCCAATATACAACGTGGTAATGGTCAAGAATATTTACCCGCCCTGCGCTCGCAAGTACTTTCTGGTACGGGGGCTTGTGGTGGTGTTTTAACCGCAGAAGATGGCATAGCTCTTCGTGCAGCTGGGTTTTGCAATATTAATGAGCTGTTTGAAGCACATAGCGAAATGGCACAGCGTATTGAGGTATTAAAAGGCCCAGGCTCTGCACTGTATGGCTCAAATGCAGTGCATGGCGTAATTAACGTCATTACACCAGACACGACCCAAGGTGGTGGTTTACTAGGCTTTGATTATGGCTCTTACGGTTATGCTCGCTATAAATTGCGTGCAGGCCATGCTATGGATAATTCAGGGTTCGGTATTAATGCCAGCTTTACCGATGATGGCGGTTACCGAGATGATGAAAGCGTTAAACAACAAAAAATAAATGTGCGACATCGGTACGCTAACAACAACTTAAGTTTAATATCGGGGTTGACCTATACCGACTTAGACCAACAAACCGCAGGGTATATTAGTGGCTTTCAAAGCTATAAAGATGAAGATATTGCACAGCAAAATTTTGATCCTGACGCCTTTAGAAAAGCCCGTTCGCTTAGGGCTTGGAGTAAAGCAAGCTGGCAATTAGGTGAGAACATACTGGTTATTACTCCTTATATTCGTGACCAAAGCATGGACTTTTTCAAACACTTTTTACCCGGTACTCCGCTCGAAAAAAACAGTCAAACGGGGTTTGGCCTACAATCGCTTTATCAACATTATGTGAACGACAATACGAACTTAAAGCTTGGCTTTGATGGTGAGTTTACCCAAGCCGATTTTTTACAAGCCCAAGATAACCCCACCCAAGGCTCTGCGTTTTTAGTGGCCACTGTGCCGCAAGGTAAACATTACGATTACCAAGTCGATGCAACCTTATACGCTCCATTTGCCGCTATTGATTGGCAGCTTAATGACTGGCTTATTACCGCTGGGCTGCGTTATGAGCACATGCAATATGACTATCAAAATAATATGCTTGCAGGGCGTACAAAAGAGGATGGCAACGAATGTGGTTTTGGTGGCTGTCGTTATAGCCGCCCCGAAAGCACTAAAAACAGCTTTAGTAATCTTTCGCCAAAACTCGGGGTGAGCTATCAGCTTAATATTAACAATACACTATACGCTAACTTTTCAAGAGGCTATCGAGCCCCCCAAGCTGCTGAGCTTTATCAATTACAACGCGAGCAAAGTACTGCCGACTTAGACGCAGAAATAGCAAATAATGCTGAGTTAGGTATTAAAGGGGTGTACAACAATACTCGCTACGGTTTGTCGGCTTATACGATGAGCAAGCACAATACCATCTACCGTGACAGTGACTTTTTTACTGTTAATGACGGCCAAACTCGACATCGCGGCATTGAGCTTGAGTTAGCGCATAGCTTTAATCAGCACTTATCGGTTAACTTCGCAGGCACTTATGCCAAGCATACGTACTCGAATGAGCAAGTTATTGGCAGCATTAATATTAAAGGTAACGATATTGATACCGCACCTCGAAAGGTTGCTAATATCGATTTTAACTGGCAAGCCAACGAGAGTATTAGCCTTGCGCTGCAATGGCACTATGTTAGCCGCTACTTTACCGACCCTGAAAACTTACATGAATATCAAGGCCACGATATTTTAAGCTTGCGCGGCCAGTGGCAAATTAGTCCACAGCTATTACTGAGTGCCCGAATTATAAACTTAACTAACACGGCCTACGCTGAGCGCGCCGATTACACCAGCTTTACTGGGGATCGTTACTTCCCAGGTAAACCACGTAATGCCATGATTTCGGCAACTTATAATTGGTAGGCATCCAGTTCGCTCATGTAACGCATGGGCGATTTTTTCATTACCTTTTTGAACATAGTAATAAACGCACTCACCGATTCATAACCTAATAACTCTGATACCTGTTGTACACTTTGCTGATTAGATAACGCCTGCAGTGCAATTATAATATGCAATTGAGTACGCCATTTACCAAAGGTCATGCCTGTTTCTTTTTTTATCAATCGCGCTAAAGTACGCTCAGTTAAAGCAAATTGCTGCGCCCATTGTGGTAATGTTTTGCGGCTATAAGGCTGACTAATAAGCTGATTACTCATGTTTTTAATCACACTATTTTTTGATAGTACAAAATCTAAAGGTTGAATTGGCATATCCACTAGTTGATCAAATAATACTTGTGCAAGCCGCGCGGTTTTACCTATTAAGCTATAGTTTTGCTGGTTACCTGCCAAACTAAGCATTAATTCTTTTACAAGAGGACTGATAGTTAATGTACAGGCTGTAGCTGGCATTCCTTGTAAGTTTACATCAATGAATAAATGGCATAAATGCGCATTATCAGATGCCCTATTACTGTGCTCTACATTTGCTGGGATCCAAATAGCACTGTGGGTAGGTACCATCCACATTTTTGTTGCTACTTCACAAGTAACATAGCCGTATAGAGCTAAAATTAACTGCCCTTTTGGGTGTGTATGCAGTGGAATTTCACGGCTAAGCTGGGCATATTCTATTTTTGCAATAACCGGCTGCGGCATAATTTCAAAGTTTATTATTTCATTCCAATCTTGGGAAAGCTGCATTTTGTCTGTTTTTAGTTATTTAATGTCTCTTTTACTAAATTATAGTGATGATTAAGCCTTTATACTAGGCTCAATTGCCTCTTGCTAAATAACTAACTTGCTAGGACATTTACCTTGTTAATCCAACAACCTCAATCTCGTTTATCTTTCGCATTATTAATACTGGGTATTATACTTATTGCTAGTAACTTACGTGCGCCGGTGACTGGTTTAGCTCCTGTATTGGACCAAATAATTCTTAGTTTTAATTTAAGCGCATCACAAGCCGGTATGCTTACCACCTTACCTTTAGTTGCATTTGCTTTAGCAAGCCCATTAGCAACTAGTTTAGCTAAGAGGCAAGGTTTAGAAGTATCGCTATTTATTGCTCTTATTTTGATTGGCCTAGGCTTAGCATCACGCATGATAGATTCAGTGCCGATACTCTATTTAGGCACCGTTGTCATCGGGGTAGGCATTGCGATAGGTAATGTACTGCTACCGAGTTTAATTAAGCGCGACTTTGCACATAAAGTAGCAGTAATGACCTCGGCGTATGTACTTGCTATGGGTATTTTTGGTGGTAGTTACTCAGCGTTAATTATTCCACTTGCAGAATATAAACAAATAGGTTGGCAAATCGCTTTGGCCAGTTATGCGTTAATTACTTTACTAAGTTTATTTATTTGGTTACCGCAATTAAAGCTACGCACCAAACCAACTAAAGATCTGGTTGAAAATACCGATGAGGTTAAAGTATGGCACCAAGCGCTTGCGTGGCAAATTACCTTGCTACTTGGCTGTAATTCGTTATTTACTTATATAATTATAGGCTGGTTACCAAGTATATTAATTGACAGTGGCTTCAATGCACAGCAAGCGGGTGCATTACAAGGCTCATTTCAGGTGGCTTCGGCATTGCCTGGTATTATCCTAATTCCTTTATTAGCAAAACTGAAAGATCAGCGTGTACTCACCTTTGCCTTAGGAGTATTGGCAAGCCTATCTTCAATAGGACTACTGTATATGCCAGTACATGCGTTTGTGTGGTCAATTACTATGGGGTTTTGCTCGGGTGCATGCTTTATATTGGGCTTGTCGTTTATAAGTTTACGTACTCACGACTCACATCAAGCTGCTGCCCTTTCAGGTATGGCGCAGTGTATTGGTTATTTACTTGCCGCTACGGGGCCTATTATTGCAGGTGCACTACATAGTTATTTTGGTAACTGGACATCTACTTTGTGGTTTTGCGCGAGTGCGAGTGCACTAAGCGCTATGTTTGGCTATTTAGGCGGACGGAATATTACTATACGCAACAAGGCCTAAGTGTAAATTTAAGGTGGGCCGTGTAATCATAAGCCCACTGTTTATACTTTAAACTAGTTTAATAAGCCTGAATTGCTTTTTGCCACGTTGCATTATCCAAAAGCGTTCAAACAACGAAATATCAAGCTGCGCATGCTCGTCAGTAACGACCATACTATTAATTTTAATCGCATTAGCTGTTATTAATTCACGCGCCTGTCGCTTTGAGCTGGCCAGTTTACTTTTAACTAGTAACTCAGCAATACTTATTTGCATGTCGCTAATAGTGTTCACGGTTAGCCCATCTTGCTCTAATTGTTCAAGTTCTGCCAAGGTGAGTGTTTGCACCTGACCATTAAATAACAACTCAGTGATACGCTGCGCACTTGCCAAGCCTTCTTCAGCATGAACAAAACGTGTTAATTGCTCAGCTAAAATGCGCTGTGCTTGAGGCTTTTGGCCGCTTATCTTATCGTTTGCTTCTATGGCCTCAATTTCTTTAACTGATAAAAAAGTATAAAAACGCAAAAAGTTATACACATCAGCATCTTCACAATTTAACCAAAACTGATAAAAACGATACGGTGAGGTTTTTTTGGGGTTGAGCCAAATAGCACCGCCCTCGGTTTTTCCAAATTTTGTACCGTCTGACTTGGTAATAAGTGGCAACGTTAAACCAAACACTGTTTGCTGGTTTAAACGGCGGGTTAAATCAATTCCACTGACGATATTACCCCACTGATCGTTACCGCCTATCTGCAAAGTACAATTTAGCTCACTATTGAGCTTAGCAAAGTCATACGACTGCAATAAGGAGTAACTAAATTCAGTAAACGACAAGCCTTGGTCTGGACGTTGCAAACGTTGTTTTACTGACTCGCGGTTGATCATGGTGTTAATTGAAAAGTGTTTACCTACATCACGAAAAAAGTCTAATACATCAATACTGCTAAACCAGTCAGCGTTATTTTTTATTTGCAGTGGCTGGTTTAAATGCGGACCAAGTACACTCTCAACTTGGTTTGCAAGCGCATCCACCCATTGCGACACCGTTTGTTTGGTATTTAGGCTACGCTCAGTGGCTTTAAAACTCGGGTCACCAATCAATCCTGTAGCCCCCCCAATTAATGCCACACCTTGATGCCCTGCATCCATAAAACGCTTTAGCATTATTAATGGTACTAAGTGACCTATATGTAAGCTACCTGCGGTAGGATCGAAGCCACAGTAAACCACCTGTGGGGTTTCAAGCTTCTGGGTTAATTGCTCAATATTACTCACTTGAGAGACTAAACCACGCTGCGTAATGTCATTAAGTAAATGTGCTGTCATCGTATTTCTCAAAATTATCTATAAGAAAAATACTAATTAAACTCAGCGATGGGCACTATATCCCTAAAGGGACATAAACGCATTTTATTCTGTGCGCATTAAATGGTTTAAAAACAGTCGAAAAAATTCACTTAGTGAAGCAACGTTTAACTGCGAATATATACGTTTGCGATGGTTTTTAACTGTACCTAGGGTGATCCCAAGCTGAGCAGCAATATCTGCGGAGTCGCAACCTTGTACAATTAAACAAGCAACCTGATGCTCTCGCTGAGTGAGTTGTTGATTAGCAAATGATGTGAGTGCATTTTCCATCAGCTGTCCAGTCGCTGTACTATTAAATTGATTTAATAGTAATTTTTGGCTACCCCAATGTTGGCTACACAGTGCTTTTATTAAATTAAAATGTGCTATTAATTGCTGCTTTTGCAACGCACTAAAGCGCTGGTTATTGGATAATAAACCAAGGTAAATAACAATCGAGCGACCGTTACCTATATTAGTACAAATACTTAGCTCATCAGTCCAGTCAGTGTGAGTATAAAACTGCTGTTGATATGCCTTAAAGGTCAGTTCATCTTGATAACGAGCTATATCAGCGAGCCGAAATACTCCTTCCTCAGCTTTACTAACCAGTTCAGTATAAAAAGGGTCGTTTACAAACGAGTTAGTAAGGTAGCGCTGAAATAAAAGTTCACGCTGTTTCTCGATAGAATCGAATAAATAAATGGGATGCTTATTTACTCTGCAAGCCAATACAACCGCACAATCAAACTCAACAATAAGGGCACAGCTTTTGCGCAAAACTGGTCCCCTTTATAGCTTGTACACATTGCGCTAACGCATCTTGCTGAGTTAATTGCTGCTGCGAGTCCGACTGCATTATGATGCCATTTTACACTGAGTATTACTGATACAAGTTTGCTTGCTTAATACTGGCAAAATCATTAAAACGCACGCCGTGTTGGCGCATCACTTCAAGGATTTTTTTACTGATCATTTGTCGTAAATAAAACGGCTGATTCGGCACAAAATGATGAATAGTATGAGTATGCCCAAAGTTAAAGCAAAATAAATTAAATGGCATAAACAAACGGCTGGTGATGACGTGAGTTTGTTCAAGCATATTATTAACACCGCCGTAATAATGCATACTTGAAGTAACAAAATTAAGTGAGCTCGAACGCACAATATTAGGCACAATCAGCACCACCATTAGAAATTCAAACACATTCATTACATCAAGCAGCAATACAGGTGAATTAGCAGCCAGTGGAGTGAACAAATTAACTAAGTGAAACACAATTACGCTATATAAAATGGCGAAATACGCAGTAGTAATGGGAAAACCTGCATTAAACACTTTAAAGAAGCTAAACCCATTAATTTCTTTACTAAAACGTTTTGCATTAATTAATAAACCGAGTAATCCATCAACAATTACCAAGGCACGTAAAAACGGATTTTTAATACCATTACCTACCAAACGCTCTTCTAAATCTTGCTCAGTCCCCGAGGTTTTATGATGATGTAAATGCATCTTGCGGCGGTACCACGGGCTAATAGTATTAGGACGCATCAACCACACGGTTAGCATCATAAAATTATGTAAAAATGGCTGGTTACTAAAATACTGTTTGTGAATTAGGTCGTGCTCAAGTTCATGGGAAATAGAGGTGGCAATCGCCGCTAAAATCATACACAGCCACGCGGGGATGATAGCAAAGTAATACAACGCGCCAACACCGATTAACGCACTTAAAGAGAGTAGTAATATAGCCATCCCTAAGGTATTTTGATGTATTAATAGCGGGTGTTTTTTACGCAGTAATGCTTCTTCAGCCTTAATCGCTTTTACAATGGCTTGAATATTCTGTTTTGCGGTTAGTTGAGTCATGATGTTTTATTCGCAACAAGAGGTTGAGGTATATAATACCCGAGTCAAAACACATTGCACAACTTAGCGCACCCGTATCAATGAAAAATACGATTAAAGTCGAGCCCGTATTTACTATATAACCTGTGCCCTGGACAATAAACCTATCTCATGCCAGAGTTTAGGTTAAATAAACTAAAACGTTCACAGGCCAAGTTTAGATCAAAACCTACTGCTTATAAAAGTAGCAATGTTGGACACATTTTTTGTAATTAAAATCCGGCAACTCAAATCTTAGGCATAAAAAAACCCCTGCTAAATCTAGCGGGGGCTATAAAAAGTGGTACCAGCGGCCGGACTTGAACCGGCACGCCTTGCGGCAGGGGATTTTGAATCCCCCATGTATACCAATTTCATCACGCTGGCATCATTTTTCTTTAACCTTCTAAACACGAGAAGATAAAGAAAAACCACTTTAGAGTGAAAGATTATGTACCCTCTTCCATCTCACTGTCTAGCATTATACAAACAATAAGCAAAGCGGCAAGCGTTTTATGTATTAAGTATGATCAACCGCTTAACATTTAGGCAACCATTAACATTTGAGCCAATACCGAGTTAAGCACGTAGCGTAATAGGTAGTATTTAACGGCTTATTTGCTAAACTAGCCACACATTAACAGTGAGAGTATTTTTATGTCGGGTGAGTTTCCACGTGCTGGCTTTTGGCGCCGTTTTGCGTCATTGGTGTACGATACATTAGCTATTATCGCTTTTGCGATGCTAACGGTGGTACTGTATTTATTTGCTATTCAAGGGCTTATTTCCCTTGATGTTATTGCTCTTAATGGCGCTGAAGATGTCTCAGCACGTATTCAGGACTCACTGTTACTTTCAGGGATTCGCAGCTCACTGTTAGTTCTGGTTGGTTTGGTTTTTTTTGGTTATTTTTGGACTAAAAGCGGGCAAACAATCGGTATGCGTGCGTGGCGATTAAAAGTACAAACCCATCAGGGAAACTTAATTAGCTGGCCACAAGCCATTATCCGCAGTATCAGCGCATTGCTGGGTTTAGGTAATTTAGTGGTATTAGTGGATTTTAAAAATAAAAAAGCACTACAAGATTACTTATCAAAAACCGAAGTGGTTACGCTCACCAAAGAAGAAAATAAACGCGTTTATCGCGAACTATGATATCAATCCGCAATAATACTTAATTAAGCGAATTGGTATAATCTCAAGTTAAAGCATAAAAAAACGCGGCGCTTTTTACAAAGGCCGCGTTTTTTATTTAAGCTTTAAGTCTAGCTACACCCGCTTATTCATTAAATAAGCTGCAAACCCAGTAAATAAAATGCTCGGTAGAACAGCGCCTATAATCGCTGGAATTTGATATACCATTACCACAGGGCCAAATATCTCGTTGGTTAGGTGGAACACAATACCGGTTACCACCCCCATAATAATTCGTGCCCCCATAGTTACAGTTCGCAGCGGACCAAATATAAACGACAAGGCAACCAACAACATTACGGCAATAGACACGGGCTGCATTAATTTACGCCAGAGCGCTAAATCATAGGTGCTGGTGTCTTGCTCATTTTGTTGTAAGTAAGCTAAATATGACCATAGCCCTGAAAACGACAGTGATTCTGGTTTTACCGATACCACGCCTAGCTTTTCGGCGGTAAGCTGCGACGGGTAAAACTCTTCAGAAACTTGTTCAGTGGTAATTAACTCTTCGCTGATCATCACTTTATTTACATCGCGCAATAGCCAACCACTATCTCGCCCTACGGCTTCTTTTGCTTTGGTGATTTGTGTTAGTGATAACGATTTATCAAAATGATACATGTTAACGCCGCGCAGCATGCCATTTTGGTCAACATCTTCAATGTTAATGAAGTTATTAGCGTCTTTAGCCCATACTCCTTTTTGCGCATTAAACACATCCCCACCATGAATCGCTTGATTACGCATTTCCTTAGCGTGCAGCTGTGCAGCAGGAGCGCCCCACTCGCCTAAAGCCATTACGCACAATGCCATAAAAATAGCTGTTTTCATTACTGAGCCAATAATTTGTAAACGCGACATCCCCGCCGCTTGCATTACTACCAACTCACTATTTGAGGCAAGCGCTCCTAATCCAGTTAAGCCACCAATAAGTGCAGCCATAGGAAAAAACACCACTAAATCATCTGGAATACTGTAAATAGTGTACAGCATGGCAGTCACTATATCGTAGCTCCCGCGCCCTACAGATTTAAGCTGCTCAATAAACTTTATTAATGTACTAATACCCACTAGCACCATTAACGCAAACCCTGTGGTTTGCAAAATGCTACGACCTAAGTACCAATCAAGTGTTTTCATCATAGGTTTTGCTCCCGCTTAGTGACGACAGCTTTAAGCCAAGCACCCAATGGACGACCTCTAATAATTAATAAGCTACCAATAAATAATGCACTTAAATGAATCCACCACAGTCCAATTGATGGCGGAATTTTGCCATCCTCTACTGCAAATTTGGCCGCATTAAGTAAAATAAAATAACCTAAATACAAGCTGATAGCGGGTACCAATTTTGCAAATTTACCTTGGCGAGGGTTTACTACACTCAAAGGCACGGCCAGCAAAGTTAATAACGGAATGGAAAGTGGGATCGCTAAACGCCACTGCCACTGTGCAATTGCTTCGGGAGTATTAATTGACATAAGTTCACGGGTTGGCACAGCTTCTAATTTACGACGTTGATGCTCTATTTCTTGTTCGCGAATTTGTACGCTGTAACCATCAAACTCAGTTAAGTTAAGCGAAGGCGCTTCGCCGTCAGTTTCATAGCGCTTACCATCAGTAAGTACTAACTGCTGCTCACCATTTTGCGCTTCAATAACAACACCTTGCTCTGCATAAACTAAACGCGCTAAGTCACCTTTTTCGCTATCGGGTAGCTGGGCAACAAAAACTTTGTTGAGCTCTTTGCCGCCATTTTCAATATTATGAATAAATACCACAGCTTTTTCGTTACCGGTTTGCTGAAAACGCCCCGCTCGAAGTGCAGATAAACCAGCATCAGCCTTGGCTTGTTCTTTAAGTTGGTATTCTTGCTCGCTTGCCCAAGGTGCAACATACAAGGTAAGTACCGCGGCGAGTAACGCTAAGATGACACTAGAAATAAGCGTAATACGCACTACATACCACTCACTCACGCCACAGGCTTTAAGTACCGTCATTTCACTGTCAGCGTAAATACGGCTATAAGCTAGAATAATTCCTAAAAATAAACTCAGTGGCAAAATTAACGATGCTAACTGCGGCAACTTAAGCGCAATCATGGCAAACACGAGTTTAGCTGGGATACTCCCCTCTGAGGCATCACCAAGAATAACAACAAACTTTTGCGACAAAAATATGGTCATTAAAGTTAAAAATACGGCGACCTGCGATTTTAAAACCTCAGCGGTCAAATAACGGAAAATTAGCAACATTCGCCCCTGTTAAACATGGAATTTCAATATAGTAATAAAAAACAATGAGTGAACTAGTTAATTCACTCATTTTAAATGAGTATTAAGCACATATTATAAGCCATCAATATTAATTATCCTACCTAACATCACGATATAATGTTGCATTAGTTACCCTTAAGCATATAAAGTTCAAATACACAGTAAGAGTCGAGTAAAATCTACTAATATTAGCGCTAGACCTAAAAATTTAGGTAAAAAGACTAGAAAACACATTTTTAGTCCCAATTTAGCTTCTATAGATGACTCAAAATCAGGAGTGACAATGGAATTCAACGTAAAAAGTGGTAGCCCAGAAAAACAACGCAGTGCGTGTATTGTTGTGGGTGTATATGAACCACGCAGGTTATCCCCCATTGGTGAACAACTTGATAAAATTAGCGATGGTTATATCTCTAATTTATTACGCCGTGGCGACTTAGAAGGTAAGCCAGGACAAGTACTACTATTGCATCATGTGCCCAATATTTTAAGCGAACGTATTTTACTTGTTGGCTGCGGTAAAGAACGCGAACTTGACGATAAACAATATAAGCAAATTATTTCTAAAACTATCAACACGCTAAACGAAACGGGTTCAATGGAGGCCGTGTGCTTTTTAACTGAACAACATGTTAAAGGGCGTGATACCTATTGGAAAGTACGTCAAGCTGTTGAAACAACACAAGATTGCCTTTACACCTTTAATCAGCTGAAAAGTAAAAAAGTAGACCCTCGCCGCCCACTACGTAAAATGGTGTTTAATGTGCCTACGCGCCGCGAACTGACTATAGGCGAAAGTGCCATTGAGCATGGTTTAGCGATTGCGGCAGGTAGTAAGCTGTGTAAAGACGTTGCTAATATGCCGCCTAATATTTGTAATCCAGCGTACCTTGGCGAGCAAGCCAAAGAACTGGAAGCTAATTTTGATAACATCACTGTTGAGCTAATTGGCGAAGATAAAATGGCCGAACTAGGAATGAACTCATACCTAGCAGTAGGTCGTGGCAGTGATAACGAATCAGTTATGTCGGTAATTAACTACAAAGGCGCAAGCGATGACCAAGCGCCTATCGTTCTCGTTGGTAAAGGCTTAACCTTTGACTCAGGCGGTATTTCATTAAAACCAGGCGAAGGCATGGATGAAATGAAATACGATATGGGCGGTGCTGCTGGTGTTATTGGCGCTATGCGCTCACTTGCACAAATGCAGCTACCTATAAACGTAATTGGTGTTTTAGCCGGCTGTGAAAACATGCCAAGCTCAAACGCCTATCGCCCAGGAGACATACTAACAACTATGTCTGGGCAAACGGTAGAAGTACTTAACACCGATGCCGAAGGCCGTTTAGTATTATGTGATGCGCTGACCTATGTTGAACGTTTTGAACCAGAAACCGTGATTGATGTTGCAACCTTAACCGGTGCATGTATTGTTGCTTTAGGTGCCCATGCTACGGGTTTATTAGCAAATCATAATCCACTGGCGCATGATTTATTAAAAGCGTCTGAGCAAAGTGGCGATCGTGCATGGCAACTGCCATTATGGGATGATTATCAAGATCAACTTGAAAGCCCGTTTGCCGACTTTACTAATTTAGGTGGGCGCGCTGCAGGTACTATTACCGCGGCCTGTTTCTTATCTAAATTTACTAAAAAGTATAATTGGGCTCATTTAGATATTGCCGGTACTGCATGGCGCAGCGGCGCTAAAAAAGGCGCAACAGGTCGTCCTGTTCCTATGCTGACTCAGTATTTATTAAACCGAGCTGGTATTAGCGAAGCAACTCATGACTAACAAACCAACACAGAGCTTCAAAGCTCAATGTAGAGTATAAAATAAGGCGCTTTTAAAGCGCCTTATTTATTGGGTATTAATTGAAGCAAACCCCGTTATATGGCAAAATCCCCTTCTTAATTTGTGTGTATTTAATAACAGCACAATCAATGTCATGGGAAATCCCGATACAATGAGCATGAATGCCCAGTTTTTCATTTTAAAGCAACAAGATGAGTCATTAGCTAAAGCCGATGATCACTTTGCTTTAGCAGCTCAAATAGCTGGGCAACAGTATCGGCTTGGTCAACGCGTATTTATTTTTGTAGATAGCGAAGAAACCGCCAACAGCATTGACGAAACTATTTGGACATTTGATGCCGACAGTTTTGTACCTCACAATTTACAAGGCGAAGGCCCAAAAGGCGGCGCACCTGTAGAAATAGGCACAACACCACCCGTTGGTAATCGTAAAGTATTAATTAACTTGGCCAATCACTTACCGGATTTTATTCGTCGGTTTAACCAAGTTTTTGATTTTGTACCCGTAGAGCCCGTAGCCAAACAAGCCGCTCGTGAGCGCTTTAAAAAACTACGCCAACTCGGTGCCAATATCACCACGCAAGATATTAATCGCTAACGCTCACTGCGTACAAAGCTAACTAACTCATTTAAGTACTTATTTAAGGTTCTGTGTAATGGATAAAACCTACAATCCGCAAGATATTGAACAGTCTCTCTATCAAGACTGGGAACAAAAAGGCTACTTTAAGCCATCTGGCCAAGGCACCCCATATTCAATTATGATCCCGCCGCCAAATGTCACGGGTAGCTTACACATGGGCCACGCTTTCCAAGATACTATCATGGATACCTTAACGCGCTTTAAACGTATGCAAGGTAACAATACGTTATGGCAAGTAGGTACTGACCACGCAGGTATTGCCACGCAAATGCTAGTTGAGCGTAAGCTTGCTGCTGAAGAAGGTAAAACACGCCACGATTTAGGCCGTGATGCATTCATCGATAAAATTTGGGAATGGAAAAACGAGTCTGGTGGCACGATTACAAAACAATTACGTCGCCTTGGTGCTTCTGTTGATTGGGATCGTGAACGCTTTACCATGGACGATGGCTTATCTGAAGCGGTTAAAGAAGTCTTTGTACGCCTTCACAAAGAAAACCTAATTTACCGCGGTAAGCGCCTAGTAAACTGGGATCCAAAATTACACACAGCTATTTCAGACCTTGAAGTTGAAAACAAAGACAAACAAGGCCACATGTGGAATTTGCGCTACCCACTTGCTGATGGCGTTAAAACACAAGACGGCAAAGACTACATTGTCGTAGCAACAACACGCCCAGAAACCATGCTAGGTGACTCAGGTGTTGCGGTTAATCCAGATGACGAGCGCTACACAGATTTAATTGGTAAAGAGATTTTACTGCCTATCGTAAATCGTCGTATCACAATTGTTGCAGATGAACACGCTGATAAAGACAAAGGCACGGGTTGTGTAAAAATCACCCCTGCACACGACTTTAACGATAACGAAGTTGGCAAGCGCCACCAGATGCCGATGATTAATATCTTCGATAAAGACGCGGCTATTTTAACTCAAGGTGAAACCTACACCTTTGACGGTAAAGAACTTGAGTTTGACGCGCCAATTCCTGAGCGCTTACATGGCCTTGACCGTTTTGACGCACGTAAAGCGATTGTTGCTGAATTTGAAGAGCTCGGCCTACTTGAAAAAATTGAAGACCATGGCTTAACCGTTCCTTACGGAGATCGCTCTGGTGTTGTTATTGAACCACTACTTACTGACCAATGGTATGTACGTGTTGCACCACTTGCTGAACCTGCAAAAGACGCAGTTAAAAACGGCGACATCCAATTTGTACCTAAGCAATACGAAAACATGTACTTTTCGTGGATGAACGACGTACAAGATTGGTGTATTTCACGCCAGCTTTGGTGGGGTCACCGTATTCCAGCTTGGTACGACAGCGAAGGTAACGTATACGTTGGTCGTGATGAAGCAGAAGTACGTCGCGATAATAATATTGCAGATAGCGTAGCACTAAGCCAAGACGAAGACGTTCTTGATACCTGGTTTTCATCTGCACTTTGGACATTCTCAACTCAAGGTTGGCCAGAAAATACTGATGACTTAAAAACTTTCCACCCATCTGACGTGTTGGTAACCGGTTTTGATATCATTTTCTTCTGGGTTGCGCGTATGATCATGATGACGCTGCACTTTATAAAAGATGAAAATGGCAAACCACAAGTGCCATTCAAAACGGTTTATGTAACTGGCCTAATACGTGACGATAACGGCGATAAAATGTCTAAGTCAAAAGGTAACGTACTTGACCCACTAGATATGATTGATGGCATCGAGCTTGAAGATTTAGTACAAAAGCGTACTGGCAACATGATGCAGCCTAAACTTGCCGCTAAAATTGAAAAAGACACGCGCAAAGTATTTGCAAATGGTATTGAGGCACACGGTACCGATGCGCTTCGCTTTACCCTTGCAGCAATGGCATCAACCGGCCGTGATATCAACTGGGATATGAACCGTCTTGAAGGTTACCGTAACTTCTGTAATAAATTATGGAACGCAAGCCGTTACGTATTAATGAACACAGAAGATCAAGACTGTGGCTTTAACGACAGTGAAAAACAGTACTCGTTAGCTGATCGTTGGATTTTAGGCCAATATGAGGCAACGGTTAAAACCTACACCGAGCATCTTGATAACTACCGTTTTGATTTAGCGGCGAACACGCTTTATGAATTCACCTGGAACCAGTTCTGTGATTGGTACTTAGAGCTAACGAAGCCGGTATTATTTAAAGGCAATGAAGCACAGCAACGCGGTACACGTCATACCCTTATTACCGTACTTGAAAGCTTATTACGCTTAATGCACCCAATGATGCCCTACATCACTGAAACGATTTGGCAACGTGTTGCACCACTTGCTGGCCTTGAAACAGCAGGTACCAGTATTATGGTACAAGGGTTCCCTGTTTATAACCAAGCCAATGTTGATGCACAAGCAATGGACGATTTAGAGTGGGTTAAGCAATTCATTTTAGCAATTCGTAATATCCGTGGTGAAATGGATATCAGCCCAAGTAAACCACTTAGCGTTTTACTGGCTAACGCATCAAGCGATGATGTGCGCCGTATAAACGAGAATGAATCATTCCTAGCGTCATTAGCTAAGCTTGAAGCGTTTACCCTGCTTGAAAACAAAGACGATGCTCCAGCGTGTGCGACCTCTTATGTTGGCAACCTTGAGATTATGATCCCAATGGCGGGCTTAATAGACGTTGAAGCCGAGCTTGCACGAATTAACAAGCAACTTGAAAAAGCAGAAAAAGGGCTAGCCCAAGTGCAAAACAAACTCGCTAACGAAAAGTTTGTAAACAACGCACCTGAAGCAGTACTGGCTAAAGAAAATGCTAAGCTAGCTGAATTTACCGATGCTAAAACTAAGCTACTAGAGCAAAAAACTAAAATAGAGAGCTTATAAACTTTCATAAAATGCCTATTAACATCATTTAATAGGCATTAAAAAAGCCGCTCACTGTTAAAGTGAGCGGCTTTTTTGTGCCCTGCGAATAACCACAAGGCATTTCTACATTAAAACTTGTAGTTATACTGAGCGCCAACTAGTACTGCATGACCTTTTGATTCAAAAGACCATTGCTGAGGTAGCGTTTCGCTTTCTACTTTTTCAGTGAACTTTTGCGTTTTACCACGTAATACACTCACACCCAAATCAACATTTGAGTTTTGATCAATCGCGTAGTTACCACCGAACGAGAACCAGAAGCGGTCTGTATCAGGAATAGAAATTGATAAATGCTGTTGTGACACTGGCGACTCATCAAACGCAAAGCCGGCACGTAGCATTAAGTTTTCGCTGTATTGGTAATCAGCACCGATTGAGTAGCGCATTGCATCAGAAAAGTCTTCTGTTTTTTCGAAGGCACTGAACTTATCGCCTGTAGGCGCAGTAACTTGCGCTTCTAATGAGTCAAAGCTGCTCCAACCTGTCCATAATACGCTGTAGTGAACGCCTAGTTTCTCGTCTAACTGATGAGAGCCTGAGAACTCAGCAATTGCTGGTAATGTAATTTCAACAGAGCCCGGTAATTCAAGCTGTCCGTTTAATCCACCAGGAATAAATGAAGGTAGTTCATTCGAGTATTCACCTTCAAAAGTAATATCTGTTTCTGTACGGTAGTTAAAACCAAAGCGGCTATTTTCATCTAGCTGATACATTAAGCCGATGTTTAAGCCGTAGCCCATATCATCACCTTCAAGGTGAACAGCATCAGCACTTGCAGGAATAGAAGCAATAGCAGGGTTTACAGGAGGTACTACACCAAACTTACGGATAATCTTCGCTTCTGCATAAATTGCATTCAAACCAATACCAAAGCTAAACTGCTCTGATACTTTATATGCAACACTTGCGTTCATGTTTACAGTAACAATTTCAGTTTCACCGGCAATTTGGCCAGCTGCGTAATCATCGTTAAACTCAGTAGCAAGGCCAAAGTTAGAAAAAGCACCAAACCCAACCGATACTTTATCGTTTACTGGCATAGTGAAATAACCTGCTGGAATAATCGCGCTTGGTGCAATGCTGTCATCATTTAATACGCTGTTATCTAAACCATATCCGTTACCGGTTCCTTCTAAACTCACATCTGGAATTACAGCAATAGCTGCAACACTAAGTTGCTTCTCTTTAAACAACGTCATTAATGCTGGGTTACGTGCAACCACAGACGCATCGTCTGCTACAGACGCTTCACCTGCGTATGCGCGGCCTAAACCAGATACGTTTTGCTCAGCAAGTTGAAAAGCCGCTGCAAAAGTATCAGCTGAAACAAATGCCAGCGATGCCGCAATAAGAGTTTTAGTAAATTTCATTGTTGTGTCCTTAGCCAAACTTACTGTTTGGATAGCTATGTGTGTTGTTATTAGAGTTTCAAACCTACGTACCCTACCTTAATTTTTTATAAAAAACCTTACTAAAACGTTAAAAAAAGCCAAAAAACACGTTTTTTAACGACAATTTAACAACTATTTAAAACTCATCGGACAAGAAGTGTGGTATTAGAGTATATACTCTAATGAGATTAATTCTTATTTGCATTGACTTAAAATACTTTGCAATTTACACTGCAATTAAAATCACAAAGGGAGAAAACTGTGATCATTTTACTTATTATTGCTGGGCTTATTTTTTGCGGCATTAGTGTTTATTTCTTTTATAAGGCAAATTATTGCGCGTGTACGCGTGCTGGGAAATGTGACAATCCTGTCAATCAATATTGGCTCGCAGCCATTGCCATGGCGATTATTTCTTTGGTTTTTTGTTGCTTAGCGCTGCATGTAGAATTAGGCACATTACTGTGGTTAACGCTGATGGGAAGTTGTTTTTTGGGTGGCTATATTTCTGTTAAAACAAACGAAAAAAGAAGATGTAACGCTAAAGCAGTAAATGCTCTTTTAAAAGCCGAGGCAAATTAATCTTATAATCAGCAGGTTTAACACTTGCCTGTATTTTTATCTCGTTATTATTTAAGCTTAAATCTATATCTTTTGCGGTAACATGATGGTTATGTTTAGCGTTGTAAAAAAGCTTCACTTTAGGTTTGATAGGGTTTGAATGATTGCCCTCTAGCACCAACGCTAATCGCTCATTGGTTAACTTAACAATAGTCCCTACTGGGTGTACACCTAAACACTTAATAAATAACTGTACTAACTCTGCATCAAACAGCTGTTTGTTAGCTAACAAATAGCGAAGCGCATTAATTGGCTCATCACCCTCTTGATGCGGTCTATCTGCTGTCAATGCATCGTATACGTCTACAATCGCAATGATCCGAGCTGGGCGGCTTAATTTGCTTCCATCTACACCTCTTGGATAGCCTGAACCATCAAGACGCTCATGATGATTTACAATCATATCAAGCATTAAAGGCGTAATACCTTTTCCGCCTTTTAACAATCCTAAGCTTTGTGCGACATGCTTTTTTATTGCCGTCATTTCGTTACCCGTGACTTTTCCTGGTTTGGAAAATATCCCTTGCGGTAACTTAGCCTGACCTAAGTCATGCATTAAAGCCCCCATTGCAAGCTCTTGCACAACAGCGCGTTTATAACCCAAGTATTTAGCAAACACCGCTGTAAAAATGGTGCAGTTGATCATATGACGCCAGTTGTAACTGTGCTTATCTTTGATCCGAGTTAAAATAGTCATAGCGTGTTCATTACGAAATACAGAGCTCACTATTTCATTACTTATTTCATTGAGCGCTTCAATATTAAGTGACAAACCTGATGTTAAATCACCAAAAATACTTTGTAGTTTTCTGTTGTGCGCATCATAACTCACACTGGCTTTTGCAAACTCTTGCTCTAAGCTTATAGCAACCTTTGCCTTAACTGGCTTATCTTGCTTATCTACAGGAGCTTGTGGTTTTTGTTTTTCTTTGTATTTAGCAGGTACGGCGACATCACTTTTTGTAAAGTCGATGAGAAGCTCAAGCACCCCTTCGGTAATTAAACGCTGAATGATTGATTTATCACGAACCAAACCACTGGTTTTAATTTTTATGCCATCCACACTCTCCTGCTGCTTAGTAACGCTATTTACGTACATGCCTGGAACGAGTTCTGATATAGGTAAGGTGATTAGCATAAAAATGAGGGTTTCTATAATTAATGAATATATACTTTAAATAGCATTATTTAGCTATAAAAGTCTAGCTTTTGAGTTCAGGGTAATAATAAATGATTAACATCAATAATTATACGCACTAGCAAGAATAAACCATAAGCTCAGCAATGAATATACGCCTAAAGGTATAAAATAGATTGCTACATATTTTATTATCGAAAATTAAATAATGTAAGGCAGCGGACTAATTTAAATAATTGTAGGTATTTTGAGGAAGAAACAGGAAATGATACTTTAAACGCAAATGGCGCTCTCGGCAGGGATCGAACCTGCAACTTAGCCTCCGGAGGGCCACGTGATATCCATTTCACCACGAGAGCACATTTGTTGCCGCCACATCAACTCGCGATATCAATGCTTCAGCATGCGCAATAATAAAGGCATCTTTGTATAAATGCCAGCATGATTCGTTTACATGTCTATAATTTAAACTAATCACTTCACAAAAGGTAAAAAAAGCGCTATTTGTTTATATTCTATAAAAAACAGTAACGCTTTAGACACATATTATCTATTATTGTCACTGAACGGAAAGATTAAACACGAGGAAGTAATTATGAAGTTAATGTCAACAGAGCAAGTTGCTGAATTTTTAGGTGTAAAAGTAGAGCGCGTTAAACGCCTTGCTCGAGAAAGCCTATTAATTGCTAAATCAGAAGATGATAACAGCGAAATGCAATTTGACGCTGATGAAGTAGCAAAATACAAAGAGCTTGCGGAACGCTTTGGCGGACTTTAACCCTCCATTAAAGCAATAAGCTCATCCAGTTGCGCGCGCAATACAACAACCTGATTGTCTATATCGCGTTGCTCATACCAACCTATACATAACAGTAAGTAAACTAACTGATAGCAATTGAGTTTATGCATAGATAAATAAAATTGACCTGATAGGGTGTGCGTTTTGTAATTGTTAAGCAGAGCCTGCTTGCCTGAAGCATCTAATTTAAAACTAACCACTAACGCAGCAAGATCAAAATACACATCATTTGTTTGAGCATACTCAAAATCGATTAAATAAACGCCTTGCGGGTTTACCACGATATTTTCTTTGACTAAGTCGTTATGGCAAAAGCCGCTATCTACGGGCATGTTGGCAATGCTTTTTAATGTTTTGCTTATGAGCTTTTCATACTGTTTAAACACTAATAAATGCTGATAGGCTTGCAATTCCAAAGCTATATTCATTGCCTCATTATTAGTTGTATACGCATGTAGCTTAACAAGTTTAGTCAGTAGCGGCATCGCCAAATAAGACTGAGCGACGTCGCCATCAATATAGTTAAAAGCTGCGCGCTTATTTTGCTTATCAAGCCAGATGGGAGCAGAGCAAACTTGTTGTTTACTGAGCTCATATTGGGCATGTAACCCTACTTGTGGCCAATACGATTTATAACACTTTAATAAATAAGCTTGGCTGTCAGTACGGATCAAAAAGTTATCGTTGCTTAAACCGTTAACCAAATACTCTGTTGAGGTTATTGTGCTCGGTACTAAAAACGCGCTACAAATATTAACTAGCTGAGAATGCTGATTCATAGATTAAAGTTGCGCCATGGGCTTGGCTTGGCTTTGCTCGTATTCTTCGTACCACGTTTTAAATCCCCATGCTGCCATAACGGTATAAAATACAAATAAAACAAGGGTTGGGTAATAGCCTTTTTCATAGTACAAATACATAGAGGCCGCATCAATGACTATCCAATAGAGCCAATTTTCTAATACTTTTTTAGCTACCAGATACGTAGTAACCACGGCAAAGCAGGTTGTGAAACTATCAAGATACGCAAAATCTGCATGCGTATAGTTTTGCATTACATAGCCAATTGCTAATGACACTAATGCAGTCAGTACAATTAAAATAATATGTCGGTTTACCGGCCAGGATGTAATTAGTCGCTGCGCTTTATTAGCCTTGCCTTTGCGCCACACGACCCAACCAAACACCGCCATATACATATAATAAAAGTTTAGTAACGACTCCATTAGCAGCGCGCCATTCCAATACATAATGGTATAAATAAGCGTACTAAAAAAAGCCGCAGGCCAGCACCATAAGTTCTCTTTAATGGCCAGTAATAAATACGCCATCGACAAAGCAACCGCAATATATTCCCAATGCGACATTGCAGTAAAACCACTGAGTATTTGCGTTACAAAATCCATCATTATAAAACGACCGTGTTTGTTAAGGGGTTATTCGGGAGATAAATCGCCCGAAATAAATTTACACACAAATATAGCTTTACCAAATTGCTCATATGAATGTTTAATTTCTGTGCTGATCACTTGCATAACTAGATCATAATCACCAAATATTTGGGTCGACATCGTATTAGTGATCACTTTAAGCTCTTCGTAGGCATTAACTCTGTCGATAAAGCCTTTAATAAAAGGAATGTAATCTTGGTGGAGCGGGTATTTACTGATCTCTACTGATAATTTCATTTCAAACTCACCTTTTTAATTATTTGATTTCAACTAATCATTCAACGCAACTTAAATACAGTGTAAAATTACACTAACACTCAATTTAAATGAGCTCATTATGGCACGCAGAATTACCTACACTTTTAAAAATCAACCGCGCGAAATTAACTTCGCCAAAGATAAATACCACGATATGTATCAGGCTATTGCGGCTGCCGAAGGTATCGATTTAACTAACTACTTAAACATGGTACGCCAAATTGAAATGACCTCTAAAGGGTCATCGGCAGTGCGTAACTTTCGTGATCAAGAATTTGCTCGCATGGGCTTTAGCGATATTTACTTTATAAAAGAGTAACGATACCGATTAAGTGAGCATCACGATCATTCTAGCAATGTAAACTTAATGGGTATTTTTAAAATAAATATTAGCGCTGGTACTCATAACTTACGCGCGGTGTAATATTACACAATAACTCGTAAGATATAGTATCAGCACATTGTGCAATTTCTTCTACCGGCAACTCAGGGCCCCACATTACTACCTCATCGCCGACTTTGATGCCATCAGCATTTTCACCAATATCAACACTGATCATATCCATAGAGATGTTGCCAGCAATACCATAACGTTTGCCAGCAATCGCTACTGGGGTACCATGTTTAGCATGACGCGGATAACCATCACCATAGCCCATAGCAACCACTGCAAGCTTAGTTGGCTGAGTACTTTGCCAACTGCCACCATAACCAACACCTTGCGCAGCATCAACATCGCGAATTGCAATGACCTTAGTGGTTAAGCGCATCACCGGCTTAAGCTGATGATCTTTGCCTGAAGTGTTAAGCATTGGTGATACACCATACATCATCAAGCCTGGACGCACCCACTCGCCATGACCGGCAGGCCAAGCAATAATACCGGCCGAATTTGCTAAACAATGTGCTTGTTGTTTGCCTTGCACTAATGAATCAAACAAAGCAATTTGCTCAGCTGTTTTGGGATCATTAACATCATCGGCACTGGAAAAGTGCGTCATTAAATTGATTGTATCTTTAGCGTTATCAGTCGCTTGCAAGCGCTGATAAAAATCATTCAATTGCGTCGGTGCAACCCCTAAACGATGCATACCCGTATTGATTTTTAACCAGCAACTGATTGGTGCATCGAGCTTTGAATTTTCAAGTGCTCTGAGCTGGTTTTCATCATGGATTATGGTTTGAAAGTTATTGGCTAATAAAATCGGCAAGTCATCTTGATGGAAAAAACCTTCCAACAACACAATAGGCTTGGTCAGCCCGCCTGCTCGCAGTGCGAGCGCTTCATCTATTCGTGCCACTGCAAATGCGTCGGCATCATTAAGGTGCTGCGCTATTTTTACTAAACCATGGCCATAAGCATTGGCTTTTAATACCGCCATAACTTTACTGTTAGGCGCAAACTGTCGCACTTGCGCTAAATTATGAGCAAGTGCTTGTAAGTTAATTTCGGCAATAGCTAAGCGCATTAGTAATCATCATCTACAGCAGGCCCCGCGTAATTATCAAAGCGAGAGAATTGACCTTGGAAGGTTAGGCGCACTTTACCAATCGGACCGTTACGCTGTTTACCAATGATAATTTCTGCAACACCTTTATCAGTACTGTCTTCGTTGTATACTTCGTCACGATAAATAAACATGATTAAATCGGCATCTTGCTCAATAGAGCCCGACTCACGCAAATCTGAGTTAATTGGGCGTTTATCAGCACGTTGCTCTAGGGTACGGTTAAGCTGCGATAGTGCAACAACCGGACACTGTAATTCTTTTGCTAATGCTTTAAGTGAACGTGAAATTTCGGCAATTTCTAAGGTACGATTATCTGACAAGCTAGGTACGCGCATTAATTGTAGGTAATCGACCATGATCATACTAATACCACCATGATCGCGGGCAATACGACGTGCACGTGAACGTACATCAGTGGGTGTTAAGCCTGAGGCGTCATCAACATACATTTTGCCTTTTTCCATGAGTAACCCCATGGTTGATGAAAGGCGCGCCCAGTCATCGTCATCTAGCTGACCAGTACGTACTTTGGTTTGGTTAATTCGGCCAAGGGACGCCAGCATCCTCATCATAATTTGTTCAGAGGGCATCTCTAGTGAGTAGATAAGTACAGGCTTGTCTTGGGTCATTGCTGCATGCTCAGCAAGGTTCATCGCAAAGGTAGTTTTACCCATCGATGGACGTGCTGCTACAATAATTAAATCTGAGGGCTGCAGACCAGTCGTCATTTTATCTAAATCAGCGTAACCTGTGCTTACACCGGTAACACCATCTTGTGGTGACTGATAAAGCTCTTCTATTTTATCAACGGTTTTTTCAAGTATGTTGTGAATGCTTTGTGGGCCTTCACTACTTTTTGTACGCTGCTCAGCAATTTTAAAGACTTTACTTTCAGCAAAATCAAGTAAGTCGTGGCTAGTACGCCCCTCAGGATTAAAGCCCGCTTCGGCTATTTCATTGGCAACACCAATCATTTCACGAACAACGGCGCGCTCGCGTACAATGCTAGCGTAAGCATCAATATTAGCAGCACTTGGGGTGTTTTTAGCTATTTCGGCTAAATACGCAAAGCCACCAATCCCTGAAAGCTGATTATTTTTTTCTAAACTTTCAGAAATAGTAATTAAATCAATCGGATCGCCAATTTCAGCCAGTGCTGTCATTGCCTCAAAAATAAGCTTATGGGTACGGGTATAAAAGTCCTGTGACACAACAAGTTCAGCTACGCGATCAAATGCTTGATTATCAAGCATTAAACCACCTAAAACAGATTGTTCAGCTTCTATTGAATGGGGAGGAACTTTAAGAGTGTCGACTTGCTTATCTGGTTTGGCCATAACTTCACAGTACTAAAATTGAATGGCTCTATTCTATCGACTTGGCAGGGCTGTGCAAATAGCAAAGCAGGAAATCTTTCCTGCTTTTTGTAACTTAAAATAAAATGGATGATTATTGGCGCTTAAGTCCAATCGTCCCACTTATGGTATTCATTTCTACACTGGCATCGGTGCCATTAGCATTAAACTTAATTCCACTAGCTGGGCCATACTTGGCTTTTTGCACTTGGTCGCTCGTTAGCTGGTTGTCAATTTTACCGCCGGCATGGGCTTGCACTTCAAATTGTGCCGATAAATCAGCTGGAAAGTAAAACTCAGCATTGCCACTTACAGATTCAAAACTTACATCAGCATCACTTAAAAGGCGATTAATACGCACTTCAACTTCGCCATTTACAGTGCTTATTTGTAACTCTTTGATTGCATCGAAGGTAAGATTGATATCACCGTTTACGTTTTCTAAGCGAATATCATTAGCAGTCGAGTTTGATTTTATATTCCCATTAACCGCATTAAAACGAACTTCTCCGTTAGATTGCTGATCATCAATTGCGCCATTTACAGTTTCAAATTGCACTTTACCACTGAGGTTTTTTGCGTTGATGTCACCGTTAACACTAGTAAGCTTAATATCGCCGTTAAGATCATTTACTGTAATGGCGCCATTGACTACATCAATTTCAGTGCCTCTTTTTAACTCTTTTGCAGTTACCGAAGCGTTAACCCCAACATACTCCAGCGCACTGCTTTGAGGCATGAAAATAGTTAGCGTTGAGCCATTATTGTTATTATCCCAATTTGAAAGATCAGGCATTTTTACAATAAACTGAGTTTTATTACCCTGTGTTTTAAGAGTGTAGCCTTGTGCTTTATCGTCAAGCTCGCCGCTCACTTTAAATTGATTTTTCTCCCAGCCCATAATATTTACATTGCCGCGCTGATTTTCTATATGAATAACGCCACCGTTTGGTACTTCAATTTGTTGTTCTATTTTTTCACCGGCAAATACAGCCATTGGTAATAAAGCTATTCCAAGTATTATTGCTTTCATTTATTTCTCCTAGATTTGTTGCCAACGCGGTGCATGCACCTTGTTAATTAAGTCGAGTTGTTGTTGATATACTTGCGCTAACATAGACAGTAGCGCCTTATTTTGTGGTTCATTTTCAAGTGTTTGCTTTATAGCCTGCTCAGCATCTTCAAGTTCTTTTAGCTGCACTTGCCAGTTATCTGTTAATGCCGCTTGGCTTTGGTATTGAACAAGTAAACTTTGTTTTTGCTTAGTAAAAAAATCACTCATCGCCACAGCGGTATTTGTCTCTGGAGATGTAAAAAACACCATAGTGCTAACCAAAGCAGCCACACAACATGCCGCAATAGCAGTTAGCTTCGGCCAAACTACACTCTTAACTGTACTTGCCTGCTTATTAGTCATTATGGCGCGCTCAATCCCATCCCAGAGCTCTTTATCGGGTGTTATATTTTTATTTAATTGTGTTAGCGACTCATTTAAGTAGTCATCAAAATTTGTTTTACTCATTTTCGTACCACTGTTTTAATAATTGCCTTGCACGATGATATTGCGCCTTACTAGAGCCTACAGCCATGCCTAGCAAGGTTGCTATTTCTTCATGCCTATAACCTTCAACGGCATACAGTACAAATACCATTCTTGCACGCTCAGGCAGCCTAACGATTAATTTATCTAAGCCATTTAAGCCATTGCAGTCATTTGCAGATTGCTCATCCATACCGCTTTGTTCAAAGCTAATAACTTTATTAAGCCAATGTTTTTGCTTACGCACATAGCTAATAGCAATATTACTGGCGACACTATAAAGCCAAGTGGAAAACTGCGAACGTCCATCAAATTGCGCTATTTTGTTCCATACTTGCACAAATACTTCTTGGGTAGCATCTTGTGCATACTCCTCATCGGCTATAAGCCTCAGGCATAAGCCATAAACTTTTGCTTTATGCATGTCATAGAGCGCTTTATAGGCTAACTGGTCGCCGTTTTTAACTTGATCAATAAGCATTTGCTGCACTTGATCAGTTATTGGCTGATTAGCGTCCATTAACATCGCAAATTTTTCCTGTTTATAATTATGTAATTGCAATTTAACTTATTAGACGTGAGAAGAAATAGAAAGGTTTAAATGAAATAGAAAATATTTGTAGAAAATGAAGCTTTATTTTAGAAACGTGCTTAATTTTACCCACAGCAAACAATTTATTGTTTTGAATTACAAATTTTAGATACAAAAAAACCGTGCAAAGCACGGTTTTTTTTAACTTAATTTTAAAAATTAAGCTTCAGCAATAACGATTACTTTAATAGTAGCTGTTACGTCTGAGTGTACTGCGATTGCAACGTCAAATTCGCCAGTCTCACGGATAGTACCTAGAGGTAAACGAACTTCTGATTTAGCAACTTCAACACCAACAGCTGAGATAGCGTCAGCGATGTCACGAGTACCGATTGAACCGAATAATTTACCTTCGTCACCAGCTTTAGATACTAATGTAACTTCTGCTAATGCTTCAAGTTTGTCAGCGCGTGCTTGTGCTGCAGTTAACTGTTCAGCGATTTTTGCTTCTAGTTCTGCGCGACGTGCGTCAAACGTTTCAATGTTTGCTTTAGTTGCAGGAACTGCCTTACCTTGTGGGAAAAGGAAGTTACGTGCGAAGCCAGATTTAACAACAACCTGGTCACCTAGGCCACCTAGGTTAGCGATCTTATCTAGTAGAATAACTTGCATGTTTCTACACCTTTTAAAAACGTGTTAATCCGCTGCTTACTTATGTAAGTCAGTGTATGGAAGAAGGGCTAAGTAGCGAGCACGCTTAATAGCAGTTGCTAGCTGGCGCTGGTATTTAGCGCTAGTACCTGTGATACGGCTAGGTACGATTTTGCCACTTTCTGTAACATAGTTTCTAAGAGTAGCTAGATCTTTGTAATCGATTTGTTGTACGCCTTCCGCTTTAAAGCGGCAGAACTTACGACGTCTGAAATAACGTGCCATGAGATTAATTCCTCAAATAATTCTTTCTATATGCTGAGCATGCAAAACCAATTGGCTAAGGCCGTTACGACCTTCGTGGCGATTTAAAAAACCACTCACTTGCAATGCCTGCCCAACGTGCAAATGTTGAGTCTGTTGTTGCATTTGCTTACCACTGGCAACCACCTGAAGCCTCACATAACTATTACGGTTAAGATCTGCTTCAACTTGCATTGATTTATGTTCTACAACAAAAATACAATGCGGTATACCCGCGGGGCTTTGGCTAAACTTGGGTGTTTTACAAACAACCCCCGATATAACCAGCTGATTCGTATATGGGCTAACCATTATAGTAACTGCTGACTACGTGCCATGCTAGGACTCAAAACAATTAAGCAGCTGGTGCTTCTTTCTTCTCTTCTCTTACAAGAGGAGACGCTTCAGTTACAGCGTTTTTAGTACGCATAACTAAGTTACGAAGCACTGCATCGTTGTAGCGGAAAGTAGTTTCTAGCTCGCTGATTACTTCAGTTGGTGCTTCAACGTTCATAAGAACATAATGAGCTTTATGAAGCTTGTTAATTGGGTAAGCCAGTTGACGACGGCCCCAGTCTTCAAGACGGTGGATAGTACCACCTGCTTCAGTGATAGAACCAGTATAACGTTCGATCATACCAGCAACTTGCTCACTCTGATCAGGGTGAACCATGAATACGATTTCGTAATGACGCATGGATATTCCTTACGGTTAATAGAGCCTTCTACCGTTTCGGCCGGTCGGTTTAAGGCAAGGAATTAATAGTTTAAAAGCCGAAATGAGCGCGCATTTTACGCCTAGTAGGATAATTAAGCAAGCAGGTTTTTTTAAGCTTTAATAGATAAGTGTTGGAGGGTTCGGGTTTCGGGTTTCGGGTTTCGGGAAGACATTATTAGATGCTCCCCTGATATCAACAAATAAAATAAAGATTAGTGTTTAATATTTACGAGGTAGCCGCTGAGCTAACCCGCGTGAAGCATAGCTTTTAATTGTTTAAATTTACACTTACTCGCAAATTTAAATATTTACTCAAACTTGAAGACATGCAATTATTAAACAAGCTTCTATTAAATAAGGATATTTATGAACTTCATATTCGAGCTGATACTTCTAGCTTCCTACACCTTTTTGAAACTAAATAAGCTTTATTCTTAAATAAACCCTAAGTTAAATTTCGTTTAATAATCTTTCCCAGACAATATAATTATAGGAAGTAAAATTGTGAGTATAAATTTTGATGTTGTTATAGAAAGTGATGATTACTCCGTAGATATGCAATCTGGACTAGAAACATTAAAAGGTGCATCGGAGGCAACACGACAAATTGCAACAACGATCATTGAAAGGCGAGTACCTCAAAAACTTTCATCTGAAAGCAAAGTAAGAACTAACCTTAAAAAATCATTTAGAGGCTCATACGGCCAACAGTTTTCGTTAGATTTTTACGACGAAGAAGCCAAAAAGCGCTTTAGAAGTATCGGTAAGCAAACAATCTCAGAGCTTATTTCATATTTTATAAATGAAGCTTTATACCAAGAGAGCCTGCAACTTTCAGGTAAAGCAAAAAATGTTCTTAAAAACCTAGGAGAAGATCTCGAAGGAAAGCTTATTAAACAGCTACAAAAATCATCACTTGAGCACTTACATTCAGTAGCAAATAACTTTAATAAAGATGTGAAAATCCGATTTAGAAAAAATCAAGATACAAAAACAACCCTAGCTAACCTAGGAAAAGCGACTTACGCAACATTAAAACCTCTCACCAATAAAAATAAAATAGAGATTACAGCGAGTATTACGCGCTTAAATATAAACACAGGAAATGGCAGACTTTTGGTGAAAGGAGAAGATGAAACAGTGGCTTTCGGTTTCCCTGCTCAAAAACAGTATGGTGAGTTAAAATTTGCAGCAAAGCAAAAATTTTCAGATAACCTACACAGCAATAACGGAATACCTTCAGAAAATTGGAAAACTTTAAAGCTCAAGGCACATACTCAGAGAACAAGCGGAGGTCAGATAATAAAATACCTGATTGAAGGATTTAACGATGCTTAATCGTTTTTCTATAACAGCTATAATATTAATGCTTATTGTTATTGGCGTTTATATTCTCCAGTTCTATTTTAATCTGAAGTATCAAATATCTGAAAAACCATCCGACTGGGTCGACTTTAGTAATTTTTTTAATGGATTAGTTACTCCACTACTTAGTTTTTTTTCGTTAGTACTGCTTATTCAATCTCTAAGTATACAAAATCAAACAAATACAGAGTTAAGAGATGAAGTCAGAAAAAATAAAAAGAAAGAGCTACTACAATCCTTTGAAATTTATTTTTTTGGATTAATTGAAGCTCAAAGAAATGCATTTAATAATTTAAAGCTAAGTTTTTCAATTCAACTGGATGAACAAGAATTGAGCAACGTTAAGTTAATACAAGAGCTCGAAGATAGTATTGAAGCTAAACGCGCTGAAGGTGTAAGCACCGAAAATATAAGAGATTTTATAAATACTACCGATGCAAATGAAAGTATATTTAATACAACTCGCATTTTTTATAACGTTGTTAGAATGATTACCGAAAAGTTAACAAATGAAAATGGATTTGAATCTTTAGAAAGAAAAAACCAATTTAAAACTCTAATTAGCTTTACTGAATTTTCTCAACTCAGACTTATAATGATAAGCATGCAATTCATGGATTGGGAGTCGGCAAAGTACTTAAAAGAAAATGACGAATTTATTGAAGTACTCAAAGATTTAGGCGGTGGTACAGACCTATACTGAGTATCTAAAAAACCGATGTTTAAACTAAACATCGGTTTTTCTTTGGCTAAAAGCTGACAGCTAAAAACTGACAGCTTGGCTTTATCACTTCCCTATCGCTTCTTTGGCGAATAGGTGCTTTATTGGCCCAAGGTTATCAACGAGTGATAACCCTACTCCACGAATAAGCTTTTTAACTGGGTTTGCGCCTTCAAATAGCTCTTTTAGCCCTTGCATCATGGCAATGTGTTTTTGTGCATCGAGTTTACGGGTGCGCTCGTAATCACGCAGTATGCGCGTACTTGCAAATTCTTTGGTGTCTTGACTTAGTAGCTCGATTAAATAAGCCGCGTCTTTTAGACCTAGGTTCATACCCAGCCCTGCCAATGGATGAATGGTATGCGCTGCATCGCCCATTAGCACCACGTTGCCATTTACCCATTGCTGGGCATAACGCATTTTAAGTGGGAACGCGACGCGCTTACTTTGCACTTCACATAAACCGCATTGGCCATCTATTGCAGCCATAACTGCTTTATTAAAAGTGGTGTCGTCCATTGCTAACAATTCATCACAATGATTCGGGCTGGTAGACCACACAATTGAATGAGTATGCTCATCGCTCAATGGCAAGAACGCTAGCGGCCCTGTAGGTAAAAACACTTGGCGTGCGGTATTTTTGTGTGACTCTTTGGTTTTAACTGTCGCTACTAACGCATGGTGATCGTAATCTTTAAAGCTCAGCGCCATATTAAACTGTTTACGAATCGCTGAATTTGCACCATCAGCCGCCACCAGCAACTTAGCAATAATAGGCTCACCAGTTTTTAAATTAATAAATACATCAGACTCGCTTTGGTGTATTTGCTGATACTCGGTATTAAACATGAGTGTGGCATTACTTTGCTGCTCAAGCTCTTTTATTAGTGCAAAGCGAATAATATCGTTTTCAACAATGTGCCCTAAATACTCAAGCTCAAGTTGCTCGTTATTAAAGGCTATTTTTCCAAAGCTGTCGGCATCGCGTACATCCATGTGCGTATAAGCACAAGCACGCTCAGCTATTATGTGTGGCCATACATTTAACTGCTCAAGCAAAGTTTGGCTGGCAATACTCAATGCGCTTACACGTAAACCATAGTCATCGCTTGGTGGAGCTTGAGTTGGCGCTGCATCTAACACAACCACACTGATATTCGCTTTAGCAAGCCCTAGCGCCAGCGTTAAACCTACGCAGCCACCACCCACTATACAAACCTGTACTTGTTTCATAAACGTGTGCCTTGTTTAACTTGTCCCATTAACTGTTTAGCCAATGGGGCTTTAAATGCGGGGAATAAATCCATTGAAAATAGCCCAATACTACGACCAAGCGCTAACACCCGTGATGAGTTTGAAAAAAGTCGAACCAGTGCATCGGTCAATGTCATTACGGTTTTTATATCATCACTGCGCTTAATTAAATATTGACGAGTAAAGGCATAACTACCTAAATCGTGTTCACTGTTTGCAATTAAGTTACTCAGCACTTGTACATCTCGCAACCCTAAATTAAAGCCTTGTCCTGCAATTGGGTGAATGGCATGTGCCGCGTTACCTATTACCACAGTACGGTGCGCTGTTAACGATTCTATTTGCCCATAAACCAGCGGATAACTGGCGCGCATACCGACTTTTATAAATTGCCCTGCACGATAACCAAAGGTGGTTTGCAGTACGCTTAAAAAGTCTGACTCACTTAATGCCATATGCTGCTCAATATGTTCTTGGCGCATACACCATACTAACGAATAGCGGTTATTACTCATGGGTAATAAAGCCATTGGGCCATTTTGGGTAAACCGCTCAAACGCCTGATGATGGTGTCCAGCAGCCACTTCTATATTGGCAATAATCGCACCTTGTTTATAAGGCTGAGTATTGAAGCCGAGCCCTAATAAATTACGAGTTGGCGACTGTGCACCGTCGGCAATCACTAACAGCTTAGCGCTTAGTTTTTCACTACTTTGTAATGTAAGTTCATTACTATCGGCGTTTTGTTTTATCGCTGTTACGCTATCTGGGCAAAAAAGCGATATGTTTGATTGCATTAAACGCTGATGCAGCGCTCTGCCAAATGGGTTTACCTCTACCACATAACCTAATGAGGGTTTTGCAAACTCATCACACTGTATATGGGTTTTACCAAAGTGTCCTTTGTCTGACACACTCACTTTTTTTATGGCCGCAGCATAGGGAGCGTTCATTTCAAATAAATTGAGGCTTTGTAAATACTCCACCGACTGCTGGGCAAGTGCGATGCTTCTGTCATCAAAGCTTGGATGATAATCAGTGGTTACTTGGTTTGCTTCAACCACGGCAATATGTAGGCTGGGATTTTTTTTACTTATACTTAGAGCACAACTTGCGCCGACTAAACCACCACCAATTACTACAATATCAAACTGCTTAGCCACTTTGATCTCCAAGCTTATGCGTTTTTAGCGCTTTGCATTAGCGCTTCTATTTCACTAATTGTTTTAGGCACGCTAATGGTTAAGTTGTCGTGACCTGAATCAGTTACTAATAAGTTATCTTCAATACGAATACCTATACCTTGGTATTTTTGAGGCGCATTTGAGTCTTTACTAATATACAGCCCGGGCTCAATGGTTAGCACCATACCCGGCTCTAAGACACGCTCTTGGTTATTAACCTTATAATCACCCACATCATGAACATCAAGTCCTAACCAGTGACCAAGACCATGCATGTAGTATTCTTTACAGGCACCTTGTGCCATTAACTCATCAAAATCGCCGGTTAAAATACCTAAATCGAGTAACCCTTGGGTTAGTACTTGCATAGCGAGTGTATTTGCCTGAGATAAAAGGCCACCGGGTTTTATCTCGCTAAAAGCGACTTCTTGTGCTTTGAGTACAATATTATAAAGCGCAGCTTGCTCAGTGCTAAATTTACCGTTAACCGGGAAAGTACGCGTTATATCGGCGGCGTAGCCTTGTAGCTCACAGCCTGAATCAATCAGCACTAAGTCGCCATTGTTCAATACATCGCTATTTTGGGTATAGTGCAAAATATTGGCGTTATCGCCACTGCCAACAATAGTGCCATAAGCAGGATGTGGCGCACCGTTCATTGCATAGTGATGATGAAGCTCTGCCTCTAATTGAAACTCGGTTGCGCCAACGTGGGAAAAACGCATGGCTCGCATGTGTGCTCGGGCACTTATTTCACAGCCTTCACGCATAATGTTAATTTCGCTTGGCGATTTAAATAGGCGCATTTCATGTAATAACGGGCGAATATCTTTAATTGTACTCGGTGCTGTATCGCCTTTTTTGGGGGCACTGCGCAAAGTATTGAGCATTGAAAATACTTTGCCGTCAAAGGTAGGATACGTCCCTTGTGCATAAAATAAAATCTGTTGGCCGTTCACCAAATTCAATAATTGTTCGTTTAGTTCACTTAATGCATAAGTTTTGTCGAATAAGTATTCACTTTGCGCTTTTTCAAAACCAATGCGCCTGCCGTGCCATATCTCTGCAAGTTTATCTTTATCTAAACAAAACAATATAGAAGGCGTATCACTGTCTTTGCATAACACCAATACCGCATCGGGTTCGTTAAAACCAGTTAAGTAAAAAAAGTCACTGTCTTGTCTAAACGGATAATGAGTATCTCGGCTACGTGTGAGCTCGGTTGCAGCAGGAATTATCGCAATACTGTTGCTATCCATTGCCGCCAATAAACGCTCGCGGCGCGCTTTAAACTCTGACTTTTGTATTTCAACCATTAATAACTAACCCATTACTTTTGTTGTATTACTAAATTAATGCAGTGTTTTTTTGTTGCTTTGTGGGTTTTGCTCTTTGCCAAGTTCAGCAAAACACAGTAACGCCGATACGCGTACGTACTCAATCACTTCATGCAGTGCTTGGCTATCTTCTTCGGTTTCTTCAAAGGTTGTATCAAGGCGCGTAATTTCGCTAAAGTCGCTAATCACTTCTTTTACATCTGCCGACAGCTTGCCATAGTCTTTTTGCTTTAAGCCAAAGCCCAGCATAAACCCAGCTACCCATGATACGAGCCCATTGGCTTGATCGATGAGTGTTTCGTCATCACTCGGTAAAAACAAATCAAATTGAAACTCTTCGTTATTAAAGCTTTCAACAACTTGTTGATAAACTTTACCAAAAAACTGTTTTAAATCGTTGCTAAACGACTCGCCATCATTAAATACGTCGCTCAGTAAGCCTAAGTATTCTTTATCGTCAATGCTTAGCCCACAAGCAAGTAAGCCGCTAATAACGCCATGCGCTTCAGCAGGTGATACAAATATTTCGTTTTTCTCTAAAAGAAGTTGGGCTTTTTCGTAATCTGGTAAGTTATTCATAATGACGTCTTCGCTTTGCTAATTAAAGCAATGCTACCACTCGATAAAAAGCAACTCCAATGAATTCTATGACTGAGGTCAAAAGCAAGCGATTGAAAAGCTGATTAAGTTCAAAAAGCAATCTTAAAAGTAAATACAAGATTAAATTTGCAGGAAAACTGAGCGAACGGTTTAATTTTTTGCGTTTGGGGTTTAAGGATTGGAATATGTCTTATATACTGAATTTGTTCCCTGGGGTGCAGGAGCTTGGTTAAGTCCCTGAGCCGATAAATTTTATACCAGGATTTTTGTTCGTCTACTATTGTGCAAGCTCGGCATGTACCGAGAAGCCTACGGTAAACCGCAGATTTCCGCCCTGAAACCTCAAGGTTTCAGGACTGACACCGGGCACCGCATTCTCGGGGAACACCTCCAATAACTTAAATCCCTCAGCAATTACTTTTATACCCTTGTTTTATTAATCACCTAGTTATTATAAAAAAACACCGAACTGAATTTTTACAGTCCGATGCTTTACTTACTAGTACCTGAAACTTAGTGTCTGAGAACTCTACTTATCTATGTAGTCTGCACTTACTTAAACCAACCTTGAAAGCGCTCCATCAGCATATAGTTAACCGGAACGAGTAATAAAGTTATAAAGGTCGCAAATATAATCCCAAAACCTAGGCTTACTGCCATAGGAATTAAAAACTGAGCCTGAGTTGCCTTTTCAAACAGCAGCGGCATTAAGCCTATAAAAGTGGTTAAACTAGTTAGCATGACCGGGCGAAAACGCGCTACGCCGGCGGTTTTAACAGCTTCCATTAAATCGAGCCCTTCACTGCGCTTTTTATTAATAAAATCAACCAATACTAACGAGTCGTTCACCACGACCCCAATTAACGCGAGCATTCCCAGCAAACTCATAATGGTAAGCTCCATAGCCATGATCCAATGGCCAATTACTGCGCCAATCATGCCAAAAGGAATAATGCTCATCACCACCAGTGGTTGTAAGTACGATTTAAAGGGAATTGCGAGCAACCCATAAATTACAAAAAATACAAATACCATTCCCCACAGTAACGAACCAAACGATTCGCGCTGCTCTTTGGCTTCACCTTCTAATGAATGGCTTACACCTGGGTATTGTTGCACCAGTTCATCTAAGTAGGTTTTTAAATCAGCTTGAAGCACGGTCATATTGGTATCGGTTTTTTCTACATCCGCCGACACATTAAGTGTACGGTAACGATCAATACGGGTAATGGTTGATGGGCTTTGACCAGGTACTAAAGTGGCCACGTGTGACAGCGGCACTCGCCCACCATTAGGCGTTTGTATTAATATATCTTTTAAATCAGCAACTGAGCGCCTTTCATCTATAGGTAAGCGCACCATAACGCGCACATCATCACGCCCGCGTTGAATGCGCTGTACTTGTACACCAAAAAACGAGTTACGCACTTGTCTTGATACATCAACTCTATTTAATCCAAGTGCAAGTCCTTGCTCTGTTAGCTCTATTTGTAGCTCTTCTTTACCATCAGACATGCTATCGGCAATATCAAACACGCTTGGATAAGTGGCCAATCGTTGTTTAATTTGCTCAGCCACTGTTTGCAGTGTGGTTATGGAATTACCCGATAATTGAATATCAATTGGGTTTGAGCTTCTACCTATTTCTGCTCTAAATGTGAGACTTTCAGCCCCTGGGATCACCCCTATTAATTGCCGCCACTCTTTTACCAACTCACGCGAACCAATATCAGACTCTCGTTGTTCTGCTGGGGTGATTTCAAAGCGCACACTACCCGAATTAGCCGCACCGCCTCGCCCGCCAGTGCTGGCTAAAATATTAAGGATAATACTTTGCCCTGTTTCTTCATCTTGATACTTACGCTGAAGCTCTCTGGCTTTATCTGACATATCAATAATGTATTTATTCGTGACTTCAAACGGTGTTCCCGCAGGAAAAGTTAAATTAACCCGAACTGTTTCACTGGGAATACGTGGGAAGAAAATAAACTTAGTCCAACCACTGGTGAGCATGGTTAAAATAATTAAAAACACGCCCATAAATAAACTGACTGTGGCCAGTTTGTTGCGTAGCGCTAGCCCTAATACGGGTTGGTAATATTTTAAAATGGCATGCTCAAAACCATCTGCAAAACGTTGTTGGAGTTGCTCTAATTTAGAACCTTTGCCTTTTTGCTGGCGCAGTTTGATATATTTTAAATGCGCTGGCAGCACAAATTTAGATTCAATCAATGAAAACAATAATACCGGGATAACCACCACCGGAATTTGCGCAAAAATAGCGCCTCGTGCGCCTTCTATAAAACCTAACGGTAAAAAAGCGGCCACGGTGGTTAACACGCCAAATGTAACTGGCGTGGCTACTTCTTGAGTTCCTTTTATAGCAGCCTCTTCGCCCGATTTGGCGGTTTTTAAATGGGTATACACGTTTTCACCGGTAACAATGGCATCGTCCACCACAATCCCTAGCACCAATATAAAACCAAATAAGCTGATCACATTTATGGTCACGTCAAAGGCGGCCATTGCCATAAACGCGCCCATAAATGAAACTGGAATACCAATAAATACCCAAAACGCGATGGCAGGTCTTAAAAATAATGTCAGTAACCCCAGTACCAAAATACCGCCCTGTAAAGCATTGCTAGTTAGGGTAGCAATACGGCTTTTTACTACCTCAGAGTCATCATCCCAATAGCTTAAATAAAACCCTTGCGGTAAATTAGCTTGCTCACTGGTAATATAGTTTTTAACTGCATCGGCCACTTCTATCGCACTTTGCGGACCAATGCGGTACACATCGATAAATGCGGCTTGTTTGCCATTAAAGCGGGTGCGCACGGGAGTTTCTTCAAAATCATCGTTAATGGTTGCAATATCACTTAAGCGAATAATAGTGCCATCGGCTTGATTTTTTATCACAATGCTTGCAAATTCATCTTTGCGGTAAGCTTGCCCTTTAGAGCGAATAAGTACATCGCCGCCCTCTGTTTTAAGGTTTCCTGCTGAAATATCAGAACTTGAATTGGCAATGGCACTGGATATTTGCGCCAAGGTTAAATCGTATTGGCGCAGCGTATCTTGGCTTACTTCGATTGCCAGCTCATAATTACGTACGCCACTAAGTTCAACTTGGGTAATCGCCGGAATACGCAGCAATTCATCACGGACTTGCTCTGCATATTCTAGGGTTTCTTTTTCGTTGTAGTCACTTGAAACAGTGACTGCTATTACTTCACGCTTACGCTGGATTAACCCTATTACTGGTTTTTCTGCATCGGCTGGAAAGGTGTTAATGGCATCGACACGGCTCTTTATATCCGCTAACAATTCACGCTCGTCGTAGCCAGTGTCAACCTCAACGCTCACTTGTGATGACCCCTCAGAAGAGCGGCTCGATATTTGTTTAATACCTTCGAGATCTTGTAATGCTTCTTCTATTCGTATGGTGACCCCTTTTTCAGCATCTTCTGGGGTTGAACCACGTAAACTCACACTAATATTTATACGATCAGAAACAAACGAGGGAAACACCTCTAACGGTAACTTAGAAGACAGGCTGAATAGGCCGCCCAACACAATACTAATTAGCAGTAAGTTGGCAGCCACATGATTACGTGTAAACCAAGCGATCATGGCTGCTCTCCTGGTTTTTGTGCTTTAAGAGTCGCATCCATTATCTGCACTGGCGTACCTGAACTCACTTGACCCAGTGGCGTCAGCACTAATTGACTCCCCGCTTCAAGACCTTTACTCACAATGCCTTGCAGCGCATTTTGCCACGCTAAAGCAATATTTTTACGCTGTAGTGTGCCATTTTCAACCACATAAACATAACTGCCTTGATATATCGCACTATTGGGAATAACGAGTACCTGAGAGGCGACTTTGCCATTAATTTTAGCTTTAACGTATTGCCCTATTTTTACTGGGTATTGATTATCACTGGTTGATTTATAAGGGTCATTAATTTTAGCCACCACATACAATTGCTGAGCACTTTCATCTATTGCGCCCTCAGTACGAATAAGTTGGCCTTGCCATTGTTGCTCGCCAATTAAATCTGAAGTGAAATTAACCGCTGAGCCACGCTGATTTTTAGCACCATCTCGATATTGCTCAGGTAAATTAATAAAAGGCAGATCTTTATTCTTTATCGGTAAGCGTATTTCAACACTGTCGGTTGCATAAATTGTCGCCAACTGCATATTGTTAGATACCACCTGACCTAAGTCAACGCTGCGGTTTAATACTCGCCCAGCATAAGGGGCTTTAATTTTAGTACGTTCAAGATTTAGTTGCGCTTTTTCCAATTGTGCTTGTGCTGACAAAACCTGTGCTTGCGCTGCAGCTAGCTGTGGCTTTCTAAGTACTAAAATACTCGGTTCAGACTCATTGCCTAAACGTTGCCAATCAGTAAGCGCTTGTCGGCCTCGCGCTTGCTCTTCTAATAAGTTTTGCTCGGCATTGAGCAAATTAGCTTGTGCTGATTTTACTTCTGCTTTTAAATCGCGATCATCTAACTGAAGTAACACATCGCCTTTTTCAAAAAAGCCGCCTTCGCGGAACTGCTCATTTATATCAATAATCAGCCCAGAAACCTGAGCCACCAACATACTTTGAGTTCGTGGTTTAACCGTACCAAAGCTATCAATTTCAACGGGGTAGTCAATCAACTGCAATGGTTTTACCGCTACATTAATTTTTGCTTTTAGCGGTGCTGAAAAACGTGATGCTTTAGGCGGGTTTCCTTTAATAAACATCACCAAAAAAATGGTCGCTATAATGATAGCAGCGGGAACAATTATTTTTTGTTTGTTGAGTTTCATAGTGCTTGCTCATCCTGTGCGGATCTTGATTTTGCAAAGTCGCCCCCAAGAGCAACATGTAATTTAATGCGATTTGTGAGTAATTGGTTTTTAATTTCAATCAGTGAACTTTGTGCATCAAACGAGCGTGCTTGTGCATCTAATACGGTGGTGTAGCTCACTAAACCACTTTGATATTGTTCAAACGATAATTGCTCTGCTGCTAAGGCATTTTCTTGTGCCTGCAAGGTGCTTTGGTAGCGTGCCTTTAAAGATTGTTGTTGGGTAATAGCATTTTCAACATCACCAAATGCATCATATAAAGATTGCAGATAGGCTTGCTCTTGCTTTTGCGTTTGTAAACTGGCTATTTCCTCGTTCGCAGCAAGTCGCCCAGCGTCAAAAATAGGCGCTGAAATGCTACCAATAAGTGACCACGCAAGACTTGAAGCAGAAAATAAGTCGCTTACCCTGTTAGTGCTATCGCTTAAACCTGCCGCTAAATTTAAACTCGGAAAACGCTGTTTATGCGCATACGCAAGCGAAGCGTCGCTGGCTAATAACTGATACCAACTAGCACGCAACGCAGGTTTGCGAGTAATAAGCTCCGACGGTAAACCAAGAGGAATGTCGTCATTAATTACAGGTAGGTCGTTATTCGCTGCTATCAATCCTTTTGGATACTCCCCCAATAAACGCTCAAGGCTACGTGCAGCTTGAGTCAAATTTGCTTTTTGGGTTGCTATACGGGAGCGTTCATTGTTTAACTCATTGCGAGCTAAATAAACATCTAACGCTTCATTTAAACCTTGGCGATAACCCGACTCAATAATCTCAAGGTTTTGCTGGGTGTTAGCTTCTCTGCGCTTAAACAAATCAAGTAATTGCTCTGCACTGATTAAGTTAAACCAATTTGTTATAACATCTGCAATAAGCTGTTGTTTAGTTTGCTCATAGCGAGCTTGCTGAGCAAGGTAGTTGAGGTTGTCTCTACGCTTTGCATCAGAGAGTTTACCCCATAAATCAATTTCATAGCCTAACTCTAACGATACAGAGCTTGAGTTATTATAACTAACCGGACGATTATCTTTGCTACGTCCTACTCGCGTTGAAATATCTAAACTGGGCCATAAAGCTGCACCGGTGACAATTAATTGCTGTTTTTGTATTTCTACATCAAAACGGTTTTGCAATAGTTGCTGATTGTTTTTTAGCGCTTGAGTAATTAGCTGCTTTACTGTTGGTGAAGCAAGTTTATTAAACCATGTGTCGTTGACAGCAACTACTGATTCAACAGCTGTTTGTTGCCACTGATCTGGGAGTGTATTCGGTGCTTGCTCACGTAGTTGCGGGTTTAAGTTACTCGCACAACCACTTAGCAGCATAATACTTATTGCCAATAAAGATGGCTTATATTGCCACATCATGTTTAAACCTGATTAATGCTATTTATGAATGTTATTCAAGCACTTTAGCAAACGTTGCTCAATTGACTTTACATAACATTACATACTTTGCGATGAAATTATAAGTGCCGTAGATACGCCAATCATTAACATATTGATCACAAACTAATAAACAATCTAATTTTTAGTCAAAAAAGCTGAATAAAGTTCTCAAAGCGGTACGAAAAGGACAGAGGGACTTACTGTTTATGACATACTGGAAAAATAGAGCAGGATAGAAAAAACTTAGAAAAAAAAGCCCCGCATATGCGAGGCTTTGTATAAATGGTACCGACTAACCGAGTCGACGGATAACTTGAACAGACTACTGATTACAGTTTCTTTTTCTAGTTACATTGTAAATGGTGCCGACTAACCGAGTCGATGG